>QGUP01000463.1 GCA_003242505.1 Bacillota bacterium | reverse complement strand
TGTTCCGGGCCCGCCGCCAGTCCGGCCGGGCCGGGTGAGGTCACCTGCCGGACGCCGCCTCACCCGGGCGACCTGCAGCCCGACCGGGCTCCTCACCGGGCCCTGGGCCAGGGCCCGGCCGTGCGTTTCCCCATAGGTCGTCGGCAAAAGTTCACGGGTCTTTCATCGTTTTCTCATGAAAACCTCCGGCCGCCTTGCTATCCTGGTAACCGGAACTCGAATTCAATTCGAGTATGAACCTCTGCCATGGGGGGATGCACGGCATGTACCTGCGCATCGATCGCCTGGCCATCGAGCTGCCCCAGCCGAAGGAGCCTGACCCCAACGCTGCGGCAGCGGTGCAGGAACTGCTGGGCGGCCGGTTCGGCGAGATGTCGACCCTCATGAACTACACGTACCAGTCCTTCAACTTCCGGGGGCGGCAGAAGCTGCGGCCCTACTACGACCTCATCGCCAACATCGCCACCGAGGAGCTGGGCCACATCGAACTGGTGGCTGCCACGGTCAACGCCCTCCTCAGCGGCTCCACCCGGCCGGGCGAGCCGGCGACCGCGCCCCTGGGCATCGCCAAGGATCTGCGGAACACCCATCACTTCATCGCCACAGGCCAGGCCTCCCTGGTGGGCAACTCCATGGGCGGGCACTGGAACGGCGACTACGTCTTCTCCAGCGGCAACCTGATCCTGGACCTGCTCCATAACTTCTTCCTGGAGTGCGGCGCCCGGACCCAGAAGATCCGGGTTTACGAGATGACCACCAACCCCGTGGCCCGGGAGATGATCGGGTACCTCCTGGTCCGGGGTGGCGTCCATGCCCTGGCCTACGCCAAGGCGCTGCAGACCCTGACCGGCGTGGACATCCCCAAGCTCCTGCCCATCCCGAAGATCGAGAACGACAAGTTCCCCGAGGCCCGGAAGTTCGAGGAGCGGGGCATGCACCGGAAGCTCTACCGGTTCAGCCCGGAGGACTACAAGGAGATCGCCAAGCTCTGGAACGGCCCGGCTCCCGACGGCAGCGGCAACCTCGAGGTGGTGGACGGCCCGCCGGAGGGTGGCCCGGTGCCCGACCTGCCCGAGGCGCCGGAGTCCTTCGCCCCGGAGTACCACCCCGAGGAGCTGGCCGAGATCGCGGCCCGGCTGATGCGGGGCTAACCCCCGGCAGGCCTGCCGGCGGTGGACCGGCGCCGGCGGCCAGGGGGCGGCCGCCGGCTGGAGGCGGCACGGTTCTGCTCCGTGCCGCCTCTTCATGCTTCCTGGTGTTGGATCCGGCCGTGGGGCACGGTGCCAGCCCTGCCACCCAGTGCTATAATAGGACTCGAATCCGGTTCGGATTCGAGGATGCGGCACAGCCGTCACACCCGGCGCAGTACCGGCAGAGAGGCTGAATCCAGCAGAAGCGGAGCGGAGCGAAAGGGAATGAACGAACCCGGGGCGCCCCCCATCCGGATGACCATGCAACGGCGGGCCGTACTCCAGGTGGTGCGGGAGGCCCGTGATCACCCCACGGCGATGGAGATCTTTGAGCGGGTGCGGGCCCGCTACCCGCACATCGCGTACAGCACAGTCTACACCGCGCTGAACGCGCTGGTGGAGGCCGGGCTTGTGCGGGAACTGCGGATCGGCAAGCACCCCACCCGTTACGACGGCCGTACCGAACATCACCACCACGCCCTCTGCGAGGGCTGCGGCCGGGTGGTGGAGGTTGAGGTCGGCCTCTGCACCTGCCAGATGGAAGCGATTCGCAGTGAGACCGGGTTCCAGGTGCGTCAGTTGCACGTGGAGATCCGGGGCCTGTGCCCCGAGTGCCGTGCTCGCAAGGAGTCCGAAGATGCCCATGCGGGAAGCGGCCACGCGAAACCCGACCTGGACGTCGACCCCGGTGCGGCCAGCGCTCCGGCCCGGGGTTGAGGAGGAACCGGGGCAGATCCCCGTCGTCGGCCTGTGGAGCGACGACCCGGAGATCCGGCAGGCGATCCCCGAGGCCCTGGCCCCGACCGTCGCCGTGCTCCCCCTGAACCCGTCGTCGGCGGCGGCCCCGGGACCGGCTCGGCCCCAGGTTCTGCTGGTGGACGCGACCCTGTTGGAGCACCCGACCCTCCGACCCCTGTGGCGGCAGTCCCCCCGCCCGCCGGTGCTGGTGATCCTCCGGGCGGAGCAGCTCGACAACCCCGGCCCGGTGCCCCAGCTGGGCCAGGATTTTGTCGTCTGGCCCTGCCGGCCCGGGGAGCTGCGGCTCCGGGTCCGGGGGCTCCTGGACCGGACCCGGGGGCGATCCCAGCCCATCGTCTGCGGTCCCATCGCCATCGACCGGGAACGGCTGGAGGTCTGGCTGGCGGGGCGGCCCCTCCAGCTGACCCCCAAGGAGTTTCTCGTCCTGCAGGA
>QGUP01000462.1 GCA_003242505.1 Bacillota bacterium | reverse complement strand
ACCGTCCGGCACCATTTCGGCCTCCTGGACGACCCGGAGGGGGTGGCTCAGTGCGTGGCGACCCGGGCCCGGGAGGGGGGCTGCATCGCCGTCATCGCGAACACCGTGGATTCGGCCCAGCGCATCTATCAGGCCCTGGAGCGGCTGTTGCCCCGGGATGGCCCGGAGGCGGTGGAACTCCTGCTCTTCCACGCCCGCTTTCCGGCCTGGCGCCGGCAGGAGATTGAGGAGGCGGTGCTGGAGCGGTTTGACGCCCGCTCGACCCTGCCGGAAGGGGATCCCCGGCGGACAGTCCGTCCAGCCCGGGCGGTGCTCGTGGCGACTCAGGTCATCGAGCAGAGTCTGGACCTGGACTTCGACGAGATGTACACCGAAGCGGCCCCCATCGACCTCCTGCTGCAGCGAGCCGGACGGCTCCACCGCCATTTCCGCCCCGAGCGGGTCGGGCCGGCCACCTTCCATATCTTCTGGCCCAGTCCGGAGAATCTCGACTTCGGCCCTACGAAAAACGTCTATCACCCGTACATCCTGCTGCGGACCCTGCAGGCCCTTGCCGGTGCAGGGGACAGCATGGAGATTCGCCTCCCGGACCAGATCCGGGCCCTCATCGAGGCGGTCTACTCCGAAGACCCGCTTCCCCAGGCGGACCTACCGGTGGCGGCCGAAGTCCTCCGGAGTGCTCGGGAACACTGGCACAGGCAGATCCAGGAGGAAGCGGACGAGGCCCTCCGGTACCTGGTGCCGGAACCGGACCCTTCCCTCTTCTGCCTGGCGGCGAAGAGCACCGAACGGCTCTGGGATGAGGCGGACGAGGGCGCGGACCGGTACCTGGCAGCAAAGACCCGGCTGGGTGACTACACCGTCCGGGTGCTCCTGGCGGAGGGGGACGCCTTTGCCGCAGAACTGGCCGGCCGCCGGCCGCCCCGCCGGGAGGTGCTCCAGGCGATGCACCTCCAGATGGTCAGCATTCCTGCCTGGTGGCTGAGCGGGGTGGAGCCGGAGCCGGGTTTCCAGCCCGTGGTCCCGGCCCCGGGGTGGCTACCCGGCGTGCGGGTGCTCCGGGTCCAGGGAGGCCTCTGGCGGGGGCGGTCTTCCGAAGGCAGGCCGGTGGTCATCGAGAACCACCCGGTGTACGGCCTTGTGTACCACAGAGAGGAGGGGTGAACGGGGGTGGCGCGGTTCAACGTCCTCTACGAACGCTGGATTCCGGTGGAGGACCAGACGGGCCGGGTTGAGGAACTGAGCCTTCTGGAGGTCCTGGAGCGGGCGGAGAATCCCCGGGTGACGGGGAGCGGCAGACCCGCCCTGGTGGCCATCAACGACCCGGCTCCACCCATCCAGTTCGGCCTCTACCGGCTCCTCATCGCCTTTATCCAGGACGCCCTCCCGGTGCGGACCGTGGCCGACCTGACCAACCTTTACAAGCAGGGCCGGTTTGACATGGCGGCCGTGGAGCGGTACGTGGCGGAGGTGGGGGAACGGCGGTTCGACCTGTTTGACCCCGAATGGCCCTTCCTCCAGTCCCCGCCCGGGCCGGATGACGCCAAGAGCACGGTCTCCGTCGCAAACCTCTTCTTCCACCTGCCCACCGGCACCAACGTGATTCACTTCCACCATGCCTACGAGGACGGGCAGGCCATCGCCCCGGCCGTGTGCGCCCGGGCCCTCACGGCGATAGCCCCCTTCATGACCGCCGGCGGCCGGGGCTATTCCCCCTCCGTCAACGGTTCACCGCCCTGGTACGTCCTGGTCCGGGGCGAGACCCTGTTTGAAACGCTGCTGCTCAACTGCTGCGTGGTGCCCCTGGGGCTGCCCGGTGACACGCCGGTGGCCTGGCGGTCCCGGGAACCGGTGGTCCCGGGCCAGGAGCGCCCCTGCCGCTCCCTGGGCGAGGGGTTTACCTGGCAGCCCCGGCGGGTCCGTCTCATCCCGGGGGAGGGCGGGCGGTGCACCTACTCCGGGGTCGAGTCCCCCGTACTGGTCCGGGAGATTGTCTATGGCCCCGGATATAAGCACGCGGAGGGCGACGGCTGGATCGACCCGAATGTGGCCTACGTCGAGTCCGACCGGCGCCAGCCCCTCCGCCCCCGGGAGGACCGGGATCTATGGCGGGATATCGGCCCTCTCATGCTCCTCCGGAAGGAGGACTACCGGACGGAGGACGGCCGGATCAGCTATTCCCGCCCCCTCGTGGTGACCCAGGTCCGGCGCCTCAAAGAGGAACGCCGCATCCCCAGGACGACCCACGAGGTCGTGGAAGTGTACGGGATGCGGGTGGACAAGGCCAAGGTCTTTGAGTGGCAGTGCGAGCGACTGGCCCTGCCAGAGGCGGTGGCGGGCCCGACCGGGCCCGGCCCCCACGGAGAGACGGCCCCCCGAACCCC
>QGUP01000461.1 GCA_003242505.1 Bacillota bacterium | reverse complement strand
TCATAGAGTATTCTCCCTTTTTATTTGTCTGCAGGGTCAAGTGTGTATAAGAGACCGGGTCTACACCGTCCGGGTGGAGGTTTGGGCCGAGGGCCTGCCGGAGCCCCTGGCGACCCGGGAACTCCAGGTCCGGATCGTCCGGTGACCTCCGCTTCTCCCCGACCCGTACTCGCACCCCAGGTGGATCCCTTCACCCACCGCGGAACCGGTTTACATGTTCTTCGACACCTGCAACAATGGGGGAGGAGAACTGGACAACAGGCGGAGGAGGGTCCCCTGCCCCATGTTCTGGTTGTGGCTTGCCGGCGTCGCCCTGGGGGCGCTGCTCATCGGCTGGGCGGTGGGGCGCAACGCCGGGGCGGAGTCCGGCGGCGGTGCTGGCGACGGCCACGGTGCCCACGGCCACGGGCACCACTAGGCCGTGCCCGAGGCGCATCCGACAAGCGGCGCGGACTCATGGTGCATCCCTGAAGCCGACGGCCGGGTGGCACTGCCACCCGGCCGTCGATCTGCTCAGGCGGTGCGGACCTCCGCATTCTGGAGCTGCCACAGCTTGTAGTAGATCCCCTTCCTGGCCAGGAGCTCCTGATGGGTGCCGGACTCCCGGATCTCCCCCTTGTGGAGGACAAAGATCCGGTCCGCATGCTGGATGGTGGAGAGCCGGTGGGCGACGATCAGGGTGGTCCGGCCCCGGCTCAGGACCTTGAGGGCCTCCTGGATCTGCCGCTCGGTCTCGGAGTCGATGGAGGCGGTGGCCTCGTCCAGGATCAGGATCGCGGGGTCAAAGGCCAGGGCCCGGGCGAAGCAGATCAGCTGCCGCTGGCCGTGGGAGAGGGTGGCGCCCCGCTCCACCACCGGGGCCCGGTAGCCGCCGGGAAGCCGCTGGATGAAGGCGTCGGCCCCCACGGCCCGGGCGGCTGCGGCCACCGCTTCGTCGTCCAGCGCGGTGTTGCCCAGCCGGATGTTGCTGGCGATGTCGCCGCTGAAGAGGAAGACGTCCTGGAGCACCACCGCGAGGTTCCGCCGGAGGCTCTCCTGGGTCATCTCCCGGACGTCGATGCCGTCGATGCGGACCGCGCCCCGCTGGACGTCGTAGAACCGGGCCACCAGGTTCATGATCGACGACTTCCCCGCGCCGGTGTGGCCCACAAAGGCCACGGTCTGGCCGGGCTCCACCCGGAAGCTGACGTCCTTCAGCACCCAGTTCTCGCCCTCGTAGGCGAACCAGACGTGGTCGAACTCCACCGCGCCCCGGAGCCGGCCCACCTCGATGGCTCCGGGCTTGTCCTGGACCGCGGGGACCTCGTCCATCAGGCTGAAGATCCGCTCCGACGAGGCCATCGCCTGCTGGAGGATGTTGAACTTCTCCGCCAACTGCTCCACCGGACCGAAGAGGGAGCGGATGTAGCTGGTGAAGGCCACCAGGGTCCCCAGGGGGATCTCCCCGTCCAGCACCGCCCGGCCGCCGTACCAGACCAGGAGGGCGGTGGCCAGGTGGGAGAGGAAGCTGACCACGGGCCGGAAGATGGCGAAGATGTGCAGCTGCCGCATGCTGGCTCGGAGGTAATCGGTGTTGACCCGGTCGAAGGCCTCCTGCTCCCGGCCCTCCCGGCCAAAGATCTGCACCACCGCCATGCCGTGGATGTGCTCCGCCAGGAAGGCGTTGATCCGGGAGAGCCGGGCCCGGACCTCCCGCCAGGCCTGCCGGGAGTACCGCTCAAAGAGATACCCCGACAGGGCCACCAGGGGGGCGGCGGCGAGGCTGACCAGGGTGAGCCGGAGGTCCATGCGGACCATGACCACCAGGATCCCGACGATGGTGAAGAGGTCCCGGAAGAGGTTGACCATGACGCTGGTGTACATCTCGTTCAGGGCCTCGGTGTCGTTGGTCACCCGGGTCACCAGCCGGCCCACCGGGTTGCGGTCGAAGAAGGAGAGGGAGAGCCGCTGCAGGTGCCGGAAGAGGTCCTGCCGGATCTGGAAGATGATCCGCTGGGAGGTGGCCTGGAGGAGGTAACCCTGCGCGTAGCCCAGGCCGAAGGACAACACCTGCAGCCCCAGGAGCAGAAAAGCCAGCCGCCAGACCGCGGCAGCCGCGGCCTGTCGGGCGGCCGGATCCTTCTGGGCCCAGCCCCGGAGGTGGTCGTCGATGGCCACCTTGATAAGGTACGGCCGGGCTAGTTCCGCCGCGGCCACCCCCACCAGCAGTAGGATGGAGAGCAGGAACATCGGCCAGTAGGGCCGGGCGTAGGCCAGCAGCCGGCGCATCAACCGTGGGTCAAAGGGCCGCTCCAGCACCTCTTCCTGGCGAAAGTCCTGGCTCAACGCGTGCGCCTCCTCGGTTTCCTCAGTCTGGAACTCGGCCCGGTCCGGCCGGGGAGCGGGA
>QGUP01000460.1 GCA_003242505.1 Bacillota bacterium | reverse complement strand
CTCCCGCCCCGGGGGGCGGGCCCCGCCCCGCCTGCCCCCCCCCACTCCCGCCACTGTGGCTGTGGACGCTGCGGCCCGGACCTGGGAAGAGGCGGTCGCCGCTGCCGGTTCCCTTCTGGTGAAGGCCGGGTTGGCGGAAGGCCGGTACGTCGAGGCGATGCTCCGCACCGTCCGGGAACTGGGCCCCTACGTGGTGGTGGTCCCCGGAGTGGCGGTGCCCCACGCCCGGCCTGAAGACGGGGTGCGGGAACTGGGGATGGCCCTGGTGCGGCTCCGCACGCCGGTGTACTTCGGTCACCCGGAGCATGACCCGGTGGACCTGGTCATCGCCCTGGGGGCCGTCGACTCCGAATCCCACCTTCCCGCCCTGATGCAGCTCTGGGAGATCCTCGAGAGCCCCCGGGCCCTGGCGGACTTGCGCAGCGCCCCCGACGTGGGAAGCCTGCTGGAGCGGTTGGCGGCCCGGGTCACCGGCAGCGCCGCGACGCCGGTACCGCCCTGCAGCCAGAAATGAGGGCGCCTCCGGCGGAACGAAGAGGGGTGAGCCCGGGAACCGGTCCCGGCTGCCGGGCACCGGTGTCCGCCGGAGAAAGGTACCCGGTCCCGGGAACGGCTGCTGCTAATGAAGACAGAAGATTCAGATTATAAAGTCCAAACTCCCCGCTGTTGCCGCCGGCGGTGTGCCGCCCTCAGGCGGCAGCCGGGGCGGGGTGGAAGGGGACGGCAGGGATGTGGCCAACGGGGCCCCCAGGTGCCGGGAGGTCCGCAGCACAAGAGGTGATGCCGTTGGGCTCGATCCTTTTCGACAGCGACATGGTGGTGGTTGGGCAACCCTTTCCGGACCCGGAGGCCGTAATCGCGGACCTGGCGGGCCGGCTGGCCGCCCGGGGGTGCGTCGGGCCGGGATTCCTGGAGGCGGTCAAGGACCGGGAGACCCGGTTTCCCACCGGCCTACCCACCCAGCCGGTAGGGGTGGCCATCCCCCACACCGACCCGGAGTACTGCCTCAGGCCCGGGCTGGCGGTGGCGGTTCTGCCCCAGCCGGTCCCCTGGCGGGCGATGGGGACCGAACAGGACCTGGTCGATGTCCGGGTGGTCTTTCTCCTGGCCCTGCCTGCCCAGAAGCACGTGAACTTCCTCTCCCAGCTGGTTCAGCTCTTCCAGTCGCCCGACGCCCTGACGCAACTCATCAGCCTGTCGGATCCGGCGGCAGTCGCCGATTTCGTGCGCTGCCGAGTCAACCTTTCCCTTACTTGACGGGAGGTAGACCCCATGGCCAAGTACCGCATCATCACCCTTTGTGGTTCGGGGATCGCATCCTCGACCATCTGCGCCCAGAAGATCCGCAAGGGCATGGCGGAGCGCGGGATCGACGTGGAGGTGAAGCCCATCGCCTTCCGGGAGCTTCAGGGGGAGATCGGGAAGATCGACCTGGTCGTCTCCATCACCCCGGGGCTGAAGGTGGACATCAACGCCCCAGTGGTCAACGGTGTGCCGCTGCTCACGGGGATCGGCGAGCAGGCCGTCCTCGATGAGATTGCCCAAAAACTGACGGGAGGGAAACAGTAATGACACTACTCGACGTCGTCAAGTGGGTCATCGGCCTCGGCGCAGCGGTCTTCCTGCCCATCGTCATGATGCTGATGGGCATGCTGTTCGGCCTGAGGCCCGGTAAGGCGATTCGGGCCGGTCTGACCCTGGGCGTGGCCTTCACCGGTATCAACCTGGTGGTGGGCCAGCTCCTGGTCGGTCAGGTGGCCCCTGCCGCCCAGGCGATGATCAACCGGCTGGGGCTGCACCTGACGGCCATGGACGTGGGCTGGCCCGCGGCGTCCACCATCAGCTGGGCCTGGCCCTATGCGGCCATCATGTTCCCGGTGCAGATTGTCCTCAACCTGCTCCTGCTCCTGGTCGGCTGGACCAGGACCCTGAACGTTGACCTGTGGAACGTCTGGCAGAAGGTCTTCGCCGGCGCGGTGGTGATGGGGGTCACCGGCAGCCTGACCTGGGCCTTCATCGTCGCCATTGCGATGATCGTCATCGAGCTGAAGATCGGTGACATTACCGCCTAGCGGGTGCAGAAGCTCACCGGCGTGCCCGGCATCTCCATCCCCCATGCCTGCGCGACCTGGCTGCTGCCCGTGGCGCCCTTCGCCATGCTCCTGGATGCGATCCCGGGCATGAAGAAGCTGCGGGCCAATCCGGAGGACATCCAGCGGAAGATCGGCTTCTTCGGTGAGAACATCGTCATCGGCCTGATCATGGGTCGTGTCCCGTCAAGTGTGTAAACGGCGGTTCCCTTCGAGAAGAGGCTCGTTTGCGAGCTCAGGCGTCGAGAACCAGGGCTGCCTCAGTCTCTGACCGCGTCACGGCCAGTTTGGCCATCGAC
>QGUP01000459.1 GCA_003242505.1 Bacillota bacterium | reverse complement strand
CGATTTGCCGCCCGGCGGTTGACGAACGGCACCCCTTCTGGCAAATTGATAAGGAGTGAGTTCGTCTCACTCCAAAAACAACTGCATCAGGAAGGGTGGCGGAGTTAATGGAACCCCGTGAGGTCCAACTCGCCAGGCAGCCAGGCGCGTTTCTGCTCCTGAGCGCGCAGCACCTGCTGGCCATGTTCGGCGCGACGGTCCTGGTCCCGATCCTGACGGGCCTGGACCCGGCCGTGGCGCTGCTCACCGCCGGCCTGGGCACCCTGCTCTTCCACGCCCTGACCGGCGGCAAGGTCCCGGTTTTCCTCGGCTCCAGCTTTGCCTTCATCCCGGCCATCATCGCCGTCCGGGAGCGGTTTGGCCTTCCTTACGCGACGGGCGGCATTGTCGTGGCCGGGCTCGTTTATGTCCTGGTGGCGGCGCTGGCGGCGGTCTTCGGGCCGGACCGGATCCGGCGGCTGATCCCCGGGGAGGTGGCCGGGTCCATCATCATGGTCATCGGCCTCACCCTGACCCCGGTGGCCTGGGAGATGGCCCGGGAGCACTGGGCCATCGCCGGCATCACCATCGCCGCCGTCGCCGCGGTGCTGGTCTGGGGCCGGGGGATCCTCCGGACCCTGCCGGTGATGATCGGCCTGGGGGTGGGGTCCCTGGCCGCGTGGGGCTTCGGCCGCCTGGACACCACCCCGGTGGCGGCGGCCCCCTGGCTCCAGTTCCCGGACCTGATGGCCCCGGCCTTCCGGTGGGAGGCGATCCTGATGGTCGCCCCCATGGCCTTCATCACCTGCATCGAGCACATCGGCGACATCACCGCCAACGGCGCGGTGGTGGGCCAGAACTTCTTCCGGTCCCCGGGGCTGCACCGGACCCTCCTGGGGGACGGGCTGGCCACCAGCCTCGCCGGCCTCCTGGGCGGCCCGGCCAACACCACCTACGCGGAGAACACCGGCGTCCTGGCCCTGACCCGGGTCTACAACCCGGCGATCCTCCGGGGCGCGGCGGTGGGGGCCATCGCCCTCAGCTTCCTGGGGAAGCTCGCGGCGGTGCTCCAGTCCATCCCGACGCCGGTCCTCGGCGGCATCAGCCTGGTCCTCTTCGGGATGATCGCCGGCATCGGCGCCCGGACCTTCGGCCAGGCCCGGCGGAGCCTCCGCAGCTTCGTCATCGGCGGCACGGTGCTGGCCCTGGGGCTGGCCCCCGCGGTGAGCGACGCCCTGGGAACGGCCAACCCCATCGCCCTGCGGCTGTGGGGAGACTTCACCCTGGAGGGGCTCAGCCTCGCCGCCCTGGCCGGCATCCTGCTCAACCTCTGCTGGCCCGGGGCCGGGGAGTCGGAGCCTTCCCCCGTGGTGGGCGAGGCCTCCGCGGTCTGAGCCCGGCCTGAGCCCGGTCTGAGCCCGGCACCGCCGGGAGCCCGAGCCCGGCCTGGGCCCGCTGCCGGCCGGGGTCTGAGCCCGGCCGGAGGCGGGCCTGGCGCCGGCATCACCCTGGGCCGCATCTCCCTGACCCTGACAAGCAAGGAGGCGCCTCACCGGCCCGGTGGGGCGCCTCTTTCGTCCTCTCCTGCTTTCTCCTCTGGCCCTCTCCTGCTTTCTCCCTGCCGAGGGCCGCCCCTGGCCGGCGGCTAGCCCTGGCCGGACAGGTGGGCCGGCGCCGGGTGCTCCCCCCGGAAGACCTCGGCGCCGTTCAACTCCGCCCGGTAGCGGAGCCAGGAGCCGAACTTCAGCAGGTTGGCGATGCTGCAGTACTTGGTCCAGGAAAGGTCGACGGCCTTCCGGTACTTCTCCACCACGTCGGGGTCGGGGTCAGGGCTCCAGAGCCGGTAGACCACCTCGATCCCGGTGAAGATCCGGGGGTGCTCCGCAGCCCGCTCCCCCTCGGTGGCCACCTCGAACCGGTCCACCTGCACCCGCATCTTCCGGAGGATGGAGATGACGTCCATCGCCGTACAGGCGCCCAGGCTCGCCAGCAACAGCTCCGTCGGCCGGGGCCCCTGGTCGCCGCCCCCTACCTCCGGGGCCGCGTCCATCGTCACCTCGTGCCCGGACCCGGTGCGGGCGGCAAAAGCCATCTCCCCCTGCCAGACCGTCACCGCCTGGTACTTTGCCATCGGCCACCGCCTCCTGTTCGGGAACTGCCAGGGATCTCCGCACCCGGAAAGGACGCCGGCATGCGGAACGGAAACCGGGATACATCCCCATTGTGACGGCCCGGGCGGCCGGGGGCAAGGCGCCCCCGCCGCCCGGGCCCTGCTGCCGGAATGCCGCCCGCCGGTTCCTGTGGCCGTTCCGGTCTGTGGCGTTCCTCCGCGTTCCGGCGGCTACTTGCCGGTGAAGAACTTCCGGATGGCGTAGAGGTTGACCTGCCGGTTCATCTCCGCGATGGAGGTGGTGAGGGG
>QGUP01000058.1 GCA_003242505.1 Bacillota bacterium | reverse complement strand
GACCAGGTCCATGTCCACGGCAACGATGGGGTGTTGCGGAGTGCCGCTCCAGTTGGTGGGCATCGCCTCCCCGCGCTCCTTGTCCTCCACAGGGTCCCAGTCGATGATGAGGGGTGGGCCATCAGACCCCTGTGTATTCCACGGTCCCGCTTCTATGGCCCGCCGCCACTTGCCCCGGGTGTTCATACAAGCGTACTGTTCCACCCGCTGATACTCTTCCTGGCTGTCATACTCCCGGTGTTCCTCCGCTGCCCCCGACACAGGCCAGGCCATCGCCGACAGGGCCAGCACCAGCGCCACCACACCCGCCCAGTACCGCTGCCACACGCCTTTGCACCACACCGCTCCGGACCTCCTCTGAACCGTCGGCACAAACCTTCACCAGCACCCTGACATTTCCGGTTGCGTCCTATGGGATTCCGCTACGACTTGTATATAATCGCCGTACTAATTGATCGATTGCATCTTAGACAAAAAGTGGAGCACAGTCAATCGCATCCCTGGTGATCCAGCTTCTGGTTTCACAGACTGTGCCCCAAAAACGGGCTAGCAATCTCCTTCAAGCTGAGCCAGAAGCGGCCAGCGGGTTCCAACCCCCGCTCCCATCGAAAACTCGCAGACCGGCCTCGCCGATCCTGCCAGATTTCCTGTCTGCTTTCCGTGCCGGCCACCCTTGAACTGACAGGCCCTGCGTCCCGGTGTCGGTACAGAACACAAAAAGGGCCCCCGCCGAGGTCTCCATTCCCTCGGCGGGGGCCCGCGTTTGTCTCTTACTACCCTTTCGGCTCACAGAACTCACCCTCGGCGCGCTGCCCCTCACCCCTCCGGCAGGACCTTCCCCGGGTTCAGGATGTTGTGCGGGTCCAGGGTCTGCTTGAGAAGCCGCATCAGCGCCACCGCCTCGCCGTGCTCCCGGAGGAGGTACCGGCGCTTCCCCAGCCCCACCCCGTGCTCGCCGGTGCAGGTGCCGCCCCGGGCCAGGGCAAAGTCGACGATGGCGGCGTTCACCCGCTCCGCCCGCTCCATCTCCGTGGGGTCCTGGGGGTCAACGGTGAAGATGGCATGGTAGTTCCCGTCGCCCACGTGGCCCAGGATGGCGGCGGTCAGCCCCTCCGCCTCCACCGTGGCCCGGGCGTGGGCGATGGCCTCGGGCAGGTGGGAGATGGGGACGCAGACGTCGGTCACCATCAGCTTCTTGCCCGGGAACCGGGCGGTGATGGCCAGGGCGGCGTGGTGCCGGGCCTCCCAGAGCCGCTGCCGGGCCTGGGGGTCCGCCTCGGTCCGGAAGTCCGCACACCCCTCCAGGGCCGCCAGTTCCCGGGCGGTCTCCACCCCGTCCCGGACCGCCCCCGCGCTGCCGCTGAACTCCAGGAACAGGGTGGGGGCCGCGGGGTAGTCGGTGCCCTTGTAGGCGTTGACCGCCTCGATGGTGAGGGCGTCCACCAGCTCCACCCGCTCCACCGGGGCTCCCACCCGGATCAGCCCCACCGCCACCCGGGCCGCGGCGTCCAGGCTGGGGAAGACCGCCCGGGCGGCCACCACCTCTTCCGGCAGCGGGTGGACCCGCAGGGTGATGCCGGTGATCACCCCGAGGGTGCCCTCGGATCCCACGAAGAGGCCGGTGAGGTTGTACCCGGCGGAGGACTTCACCGCCATGCTGCCGGTGGTGATCACCCGGCCGTCGGCCAGGACCACCTCCAGGCCCAGGACCTGCTGGCGCATCGCCCCGTACCGGACCGCGGTGGTGCCGCTGGCGTTGGTGGCCACCATACCGCCCAGGGTGGCGTCCGCGCCGGGGTCGATGGGGAAGTAGAGCCCTTCCCGGCCCAGCCGCCGGTTGAGCTGGGTGCGGGTGACCCCGGGCTCGACCCGCACCAGGAGGTCCTCCGGCCGGATCTCCAGGATCCGGTTCATCTGGGTCATATCAAGGCTGATGCCGCCCCGGACGGGGATGACGTGCCCCTCCAGGCTGCTGCCGACGCCGAAGGGCACCACCGGCACCCGGTGCTCGTTGGCGAAGGCCAGGATACGGCTGACCTCCTGGGTGTCCACGGGGTAGACCACCACGTCGGGCAGGTGGGGGGTATGATAGGTCAGGTCCTGACCGTGCTGCTCCCGGACCGCCTGACCGGATACGACCCGATCGGGGTCGGCCACCAGCCGGCGGAGGGCTGCGACCAGGTCCATGGCTCTGTCCCTCCCAGGCGTACGGGCCCGATGCTGCGTATGGGCCCGAGGCGCGACCGGCCCGGCGCTGCCGCCGGGCCGGTCGCGCTTTTTCCTAATTCATTACTCGATTGGCCGCAGCGACTCCTTGCGCCGGCAGGGCGGCCCCCAGGATGAGTGCAGACCTTCCGCCCAGGGCGACCTCCAGGTTGCCCGCTGGGGACCCCTCCGCTGCCGGGCCCGCCCGCTGTCGCTACTCGCCCCGCCCCTGCCGGGTCCACCGCTCCAGATGTTCCCGGACCACGTCCTTGGCCCCGAGGCCGAGGGCAATGGCCGCGGCCAGACCCAGGGCCCCCAGGAGGATGGTGAAGGCGCTGACGACGATCTCCTCCGCCACCCCCAGCTGCTCCAGGGCCATCATACCGGCGAAGATCAGGACCGCCCACCGGGCCACTCCGGCCAGGGCCTCCGGGTAGTGGGCTCGGGCCAGCACCGGCCGGAGGCTCCGGGCCGCAAACTCGCCGATGGCCACGCCGGCGGTGAGGATCAGCGCCGCCGCCACCGCGTTGGGCAGGTAGGCCAGGATCGCCCGCAGGACGGTGCTCAGAGCCCGCAGGCCCAGGAGTTCAAGGGCCTGGATCACCACCAGGAGCCCCACCACCCAGGTGACCACGTGGCCGGCCACCGTGGCCACCGAGGGCCCCGTCTGCTCCTCCCGGAGGACTCCCCACCGGACGAGCAGCCGGGCAAGGCCCACCTGCTCCAGGAGCCGGGCCGCCCACTGGCCCACCCAGCGAGCGAGGCTGAGCCCCACCAGCAGCAGCACCGCTGCCCCGACGGCCGCCGGCAGGGCCTGGAGGACCACCGTCAGCATGGCGACCGCCGGCTGGGAGATGGCCGCAATCCCCAGGGTGTCCAGAGCCGCGATGGCCACGGGGATCAGCACGAGGACAAAGGCGACGGTGCCGATGGCCTGGGAGAAGGTCGTGGTCCGGAAGACCGGGCCCAGACCCACCTTCTCCGGGAGCCGGTCGGCCCCCGCCGCGGCCAGCAGGTGGGCCACCGCCCCCTGCACCACCCGGGCCACCAGGTAACCGATGAGTGCCGTGACCGCTGCGGCCACCAGCCGGGGCACGAAGGCCAGGGTCTGGGTCAGCAGCGCCTCAAAGGGCCCGAGGAGCCCCTGCAGCTGCAGGGCCCCCAGCACCGCCGGTAGGAAGAAGAACAGCACCAGGTAGTAGACGAGGGTAGCCCCGTTGCGGACCAGGCGCTGCCGGTCCTCCTCCCCGGTCACGAGGCCGGTCCGCTCCAGCAGCCCGGCCACCAGCCGGGCAGAGAGAAGTCGGAAGGTGAGGCTGCGCAGGAGGGTCGCCAACACCCACGCCGCCAGCAGGATGAGGGCCGCCTTGACCAGGCTCGGCAGGGCGAGGGCGATCTCCCGGGTCATGGCGAGGAAGGGCTCCGTCACCACACCAAAGCCCAGGATGTCGAGGACGAGCACCAGCACCAGGATCATCAGGAGGTAGTAGGTCGCCTGGCCTGCGACCCGGTCCAGGCGGTACTCCTCCCAGGTCCCCGTCAGTTCCCTGAGCCAGCCGGCCTGGCTCAGGCGGCGGACCGCGGCCTCCGCCAGCCGGCCCACAGACCCGGCGATCAGCCAACCGACAGCGAGGACAAGGAGAGCGAGGAGGATCGACGGTATCCGGCTCGCTACCCCGGCTAGCAGCGGGGCGTAGAGAAGGTCTCCCATGGCTTTTCATCCCTCCCACGGCACTGTGTTCCGGTTGGTCTGGAGCCGCGCGCCCACGACAGACAGCACCCGATGGTAATGCTGGGCGCACAATGGTCTTACTATAAAGAAGCTATTTTCGTCAAGGGAACAGCTATAAATTCTGTTGATGATCCCCGCGGGCGAGCGGATTCCCCGCCTTCTGAAGTCCCCGCCGGGCAGCGAGCAGAGAAAGGCGGCAACGAAAAACCGGGGCCCCCCACCCCGGGGGTGCCCCGGCACAAGCGGCAGCGGTCACGCCGCCGGACCGGTAGAGGTCTCTTCCTCCTCTTCCTCGCCCGCACTGGCCACGGTGCAGGAGACAACGACGGTGTCGGGGTCCTCCAGGACCTTCACGCCGGGCGGCACCGAGAGGCTGGCGACGGTCACCGGCCCGGGCTCCGTCACTCCGGAGATGTCCAGGGTGATGGCGTCCGGAATCTCCGTGGGCCGGCACTCGATCTCGACCTCGTCCAGCTCGTGGGTGACCACCAGGCCCCGGCGCTTCACCTGGTCCTCCCCCAGGACGACAATGGGCACCGTGAGGGTGATGGTCCGGTGGATATCGACCTGCAGGAAGTCGACGTGAGTCACCCGATGGCTCAGGATCTCCCGCTGCAGTTCCTTGATCAGCACCTGCCGGGGATTGGCTTCCCCTTCCACCTGGATGTTGATGAGGTGGCCGCGGCCGTGGCGGTTGAGAAGCCGCTCCAGTTCGTTATAGCGCACGCTGACGGCCAGCGGGTCCACACCGGGACCGTAGATGACGCCAGGCACGAACCCGGCCCGCCGCAGCCGCCGGCTCTCCCGGGAACCGGTGTCCCGGGGCTTGGCCTCCAACTGCAACACTGCGCTCACCGACGATCCCTCCAGTCCCGATGGTCTGGCAGGCGCTCCGGCTCGCCCGGAACACCCATACATATATAGAATACCGCCGCGGACGGCGGTTCTCGAAGCACCTCCCGCCGGCCACGGGCGGAAGGGCAGCGATCCACCCGCTCCTCACCCCTCCCCCAGTTCCACGAGCCGGCGGTGCGCGACATCCGCTGCCGCATCCCAGGTCCAGCCGGTGCGGACCGCGGCCGCGGCCCTGCGGCCCATCGCCCGAAGCTCCTGCCGGTGCTCGAAAGCCCAGCGCATGGCCCGGCGCAGGTCCGCCTCCTCTATCTCCACCCCGGCAGCGGACCCGGCGAGGGGCTCCCCGCCCAGCCGGTCCCCCAGCGGCACGACCCGGGCCGGCACCAGGATGGCGGTCTCCGGGGTGCAGTAGTCCAGGGCCGGCCCCGCCGCCGGCACCAGAGGCGGGGTACCGCAGGCCATGGCCTCCAGGGCCGGCAGGCAGAACCCCTCGGCCCGGTAGGGGGCCACCAGGCAGTCCGCCTGCCGGTAGAGGGCCGCCAGTTCCCCGTCCGAGAGGGTGCGGGGGTCCACCTCCACCCGCCGGGCATCCCCCCGGGTGGCCGCGGCCGCGGCCAGGACCTCCGGCAGGCCGCTGATCCGGCGATAGAAGGTGTCGGACCCGAAGTCCTTCACTGTCAGGACGACCGGCTCGTCGGGCCGGAACTCCGCCAGAAAGGCCCGGAGGGCCCGGTCGTAGCCCTTCCGGGGAATGGTGCCGCCTACGTATAGGAAGCGGAATTCTCCCTCCGGCGGCTCGGCCCCCGGGAAGGGGGCCCCGCGCTCCGGGGCGACCACCCCGCACTCCGGAGAGGGGACCTCACTCTCCGGAGGCCGGAAGACCCGGGGGTCGAACCCGCAGGGGACCACGTGCACCTTCTCCGGGGGGATGCCGGAGGCCACCGCCCCCGCCGCGACGAACCGGGAGTAGGCCCAGACCTCGTCCACCTGGGCCAGGGCCTCGACCCAGGACCGGGGCAGCGCCCCGAACTCCCAGGGGAGGTAGACCACGTGCCGGGCCGCGCCCCGGCGCCGGAAGGCCGGCGGCCACCGGTGGTGGACCGCCACCTGGCACGGCGAGGGCCAGCGCCACTGGGCCCGGGCCAGGGACTGCCACTCCGGAACCTCCGGGGGACGATGGTCGTCGGGCTCCGTGGGCCACACCCCCAGGTCCCAGCCCCGTTGCGCCAGGCAGCGGGCCAGTTCCCGGTTCACCCGGGCCAGGCTGGAGTGGACAAAGCAGGGCCCCTCCCAGCCGAGGGTGCCTCGCGCGCCAGGGCCGCTGGGTGGGGCGGAGACCACACCCGAGCCGCCGGGACCCGTGGCCGGCGCCCAACTCACGCCCGGATGGGCGCCGGGACCGGCGGCCGGCAACGGGACGGATCCCACCTGGCCACTGAAGTCCCGGGTAGGGACGCTGCCCCGCCAGACCTGCTTCAGATACCGCCGGACCGCGGGCGGCCGGCCGAGGCCAAGGCGGCGCAGTCCGAACTGCACCAGGCGGTCCCGGTGGACCCGGCGGGACGCCAGGCACGCCAGGGCCGGCAGGTAGTCGGGATTCTGCCTCAGGGCCGCCACCCAGTCCTCCACCGCCCGGTGGAGGCTTCCCAGCCGGGCGAAGGCCTCCCCCCGGAGGGTGAGAGCCCGGTAGCCCCCGTGACCCCCGCCCGGGATCCACCGAACGCCGCCGGCCGGCTCCCGGCGGGACAGGGCCCGGTCCGCCGCGGCCGCGGCGGCTCGGGCATCGCCCTCGATAAGGTGCAGGGCTGCGGCCACGAGTTCCAGTTCTCCGTACCCGGCATAGCGCTTCTGCCCTGCCGCCAACCACTGCCGGGCCCTCTCCGGCTCGCCCGCAGCGAGCGCCGCAGCCACCAGGTTCCGGAGGACCAGAGCCGCCATGGCAGGGTCGGTCCCGGCCAGCCACCGGTAGAGGTGGCTCAGGGTCGGAATCGCCCCGGCGAGGTCCCCCTCCGCCGCCCGGAGGGCTGCCCCCTGGAGCACCGCCCACGCGGCACTCCCGGGAAAGCGCCGGGCGCCGGCGTCCTCCGCCCGGGTGGCCAGAATGGGCAGGGCAACGAAGCCGAGGGGCACCTCGGGCAGCGGGTCGGGCGTCCCGGTCGCAACATCGGGCGCACCCGGAGGCTGCACCAGCCGGGGCTCCAGGACCAGCAGAGTGAGAGTGGACGGCGCCGGCGGCGCTGGCGCCCCAACGGCCGGTGACTCCGGCAGCGGGTAGTGGACCGGTACCAGGCAAGTCCGGCGCACCTGCTGGGCCAGCAGGCGGAGGAGGGTGGCCTGATTCCCCAGGAGGGGCAGATCGCCCCGGCCGAGCCAGAGCAGGAGGTCGAAGGCCGGCCCGGCAGGCGACGCCCGGCCCCCGTCCGCCTCGGCCCGGCCCGTCGCCTCAGCCAGGCCCATCGCCTCGGCCAGGGTCACCGCCCCTGGAAAGACGCCGTCCACCAGCGGGATCGGCGGGTGGAGAAGGTGCGGCCACTCCCCCGGCTCCGCCCCAGGGCCCAGGAGGAGGCCGATCCTCCGGGTCGCGAGGGGCCGGAGCCCCCCGGCAGCCTCGACCCACACCGTCACCGGCCCTCACCCCTCCCGGCCCGACCTTCCATACTCTCCTGATTCCTCCACCAGGTCCCGGAGCGCCGCCTCCAGCCGGTCCGCGGCCGCGGCCACGCTCCACCTCTCCACCACCTGCTGCCGGGCCCGGCGCCCCCGCTGCCGGGCCGCCTCCCGGTTGTTCCAGACCTCCCGGAGCAGATCGACGAGGTGGTCCGCGTCCGGCTCGGCCCACCGCAGGCCCCGGTACACCTCCAGGGGCTCGTACCGGGGGACCGGCCGGATGCCCTGGATCCGGAGGGGGTAACCCGTCTCCGGGGTGAGAAAGTCCGCCTGCCCGCCCCAGGCCGTGCCGATGACCGGCAGGCCGCTGGCCATCGCCTCGAGGTAGGGCCGGGCGTAGCCCTCTCCCCGGGAGGGAAGGACGAAGGCGTCGGCGCTGGCGTAGAGCCGGGGCATCTCCGCCGCCGGGAGCGGCCGGGTGAGGAGCACCAGGGGCGGCATCCTCTCCGGAGCGATGCCCTCGGCCCGGAGGTACCAGGCCAGTTCTGCCTCCGGGGACACGGGCTTGTTGGAGGTGGTTACCTTCAGGTAGAGCACCACGTCGTCTTCGGGCCCGAAGGCCCGGGCGTAGGCCCGGACCAGGCAGTCCCACCCTTTCCGGTACTGCCAGTCGAAGACCGAGAGGAAGGCAAAGCCCCGGCGCATGGGGAGGGGCAGGGGCGCGAGACCCGGGCGGAACCGGTCCGGGTCGACCCCGCCCGGCACCACCCGCACCCGGTCCCCGGGGAGACCCGCGGCCACGAAGGCCTGCCGGTTCTGCTCCGAGGGCACCCAGACTGCATCGAACCGGCTCATGGGCTGCACCCACTCCCGGGGCAGCACCTCGGTCTCAAACATGGTCCGCAGGACCGCCCAGGGGGCCGCCGCCGGCCGCTGGGCCATCCCCGGCGGCTGGGCGACGATGTGGACCGCCCGGGCCGGGTCCACCGGGGCCGCGGCCAGCCCCTGCCAGAAGGCAAGCTCCGGCGGACCCAGGGCGGCGGGGTCCGCCGGACCCACAGGATCCACCCGAAGGGCATACCCCCGGCGGATCAGTTCCTGGGCCAGGCCCCGACTCTCCTCGCCGTACCCGCTGCCGTTCAGAAAGAAGCCCCGGTAGACGAGGGGCGGGGGCTGCCACGCCCCCGGCCCGGCCCCGGCTGCCGGGGCGAGGAGGCGCGGGGCGTCCGGGGCAGGGGGGTTCTGAGCGTCCGGGGCGGGGAGGTGCGGCCCGCCGGCCATGGTCAGCCCCCCTGTCCTGCCGGCGCCGAGACCCCGACCAGGGCGAGGCTCGTCACCGCCTGAACTTCCAGCACCGCCCCCGGGGATACGGTGAAGACGTCCCCGGCCCCCAGGGGCTGCCACGCCTCCCCCACCCGCAGCCGCCCCCGGCCCGACTGCACCCAGAAGGTCTCGTGCCGGCCCGGTTCGGCGGTGGGCCCCAGGGAGCGCCCCGGGCGAACCTCGAGCACCCGGGCGGCGTACCCCGGGCCCGAAGCCCACCGGATCTCCCGCCCCCAGGGCCGCTCCTCCGCCGGTCCCGCCGGCAGCCGGCCCCGGGCCAGGGCCCCCGCCAGGGGCCCGGCCCACCGGGCCACCTCCCGCACGCCCTGGGCCTGGTCCCGGTGGCAGACCAGCACCGCCTCCTCGGTCTCGGCGATGATCAGGTCCCGGACCCCGAGGGCCACCACCAGCCGGTCGGTGCCGGCGTGGACCACCAGGCCCTCGGAGTCGACCAGAGCCGCCTCGCCCTGGCTAGCGTTCTGCCGGTGGTCCCGGGGGAGCACCCGCCCCAGGGCCGACCAGTCGCCGATGTCGCTCCACTCGAAGAGGGCCGG
>QGUP01000057.1 GCA_003242505.1 Bacillota bacterium | reverse complement strand
GAGGTCGCCCCGGTACCGGTGCCACTGCCGCCGCCGGCGGCGGAGGAGGTGCTGGTAGTACTGGGCGGTGGCGTGGATCGGGCCGTGGCGGGCCGTCCGGGCCACCTCTCGGTCGCAGAGGGCGATCAGCCGCTCCAGGTGGTCCTCATACCGCTGCTGCAGCAGGGGGTCGGCCAGCATCGCGATCAGGGTCGGGCTGAGGGAGAGGGTGAGGGGGAAGGACACCCCCTCCGCCTCCAGCCGCTCCAGCACCTCCAGGAGCGGCAGGTAGCACTCGGTGATGGCCTGGTAGAGCCAGTGAAGCTCCAGGGCATCGGGATCCTCCGGGTGCCGGAGGTAGGGCAGGTGGGCGTGGAGCACCAGGAGCACGTATCCCCGCGGAGGCATCTACGAGCGCATCCCCCATGCCGCCGCCAGGTGGCTGCTCCCCGGCGGCCAGCCGATTTCGGCGCCGGCGGCCCCGGGGCCCGGGGCGCCGGGGAAAGCCACCGGACCCGGAGTCCGGCTCGGTCCCCAGCGGGCCAGGGTGCCGAGCCAGCGACCGGTCTCCCAGTCCATGTAGCCCAACTCGAAGAGGTACTCCGCCCCGGCCCGGGCCTCCACCCACCGGTAGTCCGGATCCCCGGCCACGGGGAGGATCCGCCACTCCCCGGTCTGCAGCTCCGTGAGCCGCAGGGCGAGGCTGCCCCTTCCGCCCCCGTCTCCCGGGGCCCTTCCCCCGCCGTCCGGGCTCACCTCCCAGTAGAGGTAGAACCGGCCCGGGGCCAGGGGCATGCCCCGGAGGTAGGTCTCCCCATAGCGGTCCGGGAAGGGCAGCGGCGGCCGGGGACAAGCCCCGTCCCTCCGGAGATTGGCGGCCGGCACCGGGGCATCGGCCCGGGATGCTGCCCGGCCCGGGGCTCCCGGCGCAACCGGGGGAACCAGCTCCTCTGCCATCTCCGCGGTCCCCGCCATCGCCGGGGCGAGGACGCTGCCAGCCCCGGCCAGCCCTCCCCGGGGCGCGGCCGGAGGGGCCGCGGGCTGCCGGCCGCCGGGCGCGCCGGGGTCCAGGTCCTGCCGGAGAAGCCCCTGGGGCCGCTGCCGGCGGGAGCGGCCGGGGGCATGCCGGGCGCCGGCCCACCGCAACGCGGCGTATAGCCCCGCGGCCAGTACCAGGGCCGTCACGAACACCCAGGTGTTCACGCCCACTCCCCCCAGGCCGCGGCCGGGCCGCGGCGATCCTCTCGGGTAGTCTGCGGCAACCCCCCGGCCCTCATACCGGGGCCCCGCTGGGGGAAAGGCGGCCACCCCGGCAGGATCCGTCAGGAAAGATGCGCAGGAAGATCCGCCAGGAAGGATGCGCCAGGCGTTGCCCGCGGGGCAGGATGCACGAGGCGTTGCCCGCCACGAAGTACGTGCCAGGAAATGCCCACCGGCGATGAATACCTATGCTTGCAGATTGCATAAATATGCGATAAGATGGAGGCCAGATGCAGCCAGGAGGTGGAGCGCTGATGGCCAGCCCGCTCTCCTGGGCGGCCGGGGACGTCGCCGGGCTGCATCCGGCCCAGAGCCTGGCCGCCCGGCTCTCCCTCCGGGGCCGGGACTTCCTCTCTCTTCACGACTGGACCCCGGAGGAACTGGCCGCCGCCCTCCAGACCGCCCGGGAACTGAAGCTCCGCCACCGGTCCGGGCACCGGGATCAGCCTCTCCGGGGCAAGACCCTGGGGATGATCTTTGCCAAGGCCTCGACCCGGACCCGGGTCTCCTTTGAGGTGGGGATCTTCCAGCTCGGCGGCCAGGCCATCTTCCTCAACCCGGCGGACCTGCAGCTCGGCCGGGGGGAGACCATCGCCGACACCGCCCGGGTGCTCTCCCGGTATCTGGACGGCATCATGATCCGGACCTACGACCACCGGGAGGTCCAGGAACTGGCCCGGTGGGCGGAGATTCCGGTGATCAACGGCCTGACGGATCGGGAGCATCCCTGCCAGGTCCTGGCGGACCTCCTGACCATCTGGGAGCGAAAGGGGAGGCTCCGGGGGCTGAAGCTGGCCTTCGTGGGCGACGGGAACAACATGGCCCACAGCCTCCTCCACGGCGGGGCCAAGTTCGGCATGCACGTGGCAGTGGCCAGCCCCCCGGGCTACGGCCCGGACCCGGAGGTGGTGGCCGAGGCCCGGGCCGACGCGGCCGAGACCGGCGCCCGGATCACCCTGACCGACGACCCCGCGGAGGCGGTCCGGGACGCGGACGTGGTCTACACCGACGTCTGGGCCAGCATGGGGCAGGAGGCGGAGCGGGAGGTCCGACTCCGGGCCTTCCGGGGCTACACCGTCGACCGGAATCTCATGGCCCTGGCCCGGCCCGACGCGATCTTTATGCACTGCCTCCCCGCCCACCGGGGCGAGGAGGTGGCGCCCGAGGTGATCGACGGGCCCCAGTCGGTGGTCTGGGACCAGGCGGAGAACCGGCTCCACGCCCAGAAGGCGGTCATGCTTCTGACCATGCAGGACTAGCCGTGGCGGCATCGCAAAGCCGAACCCCCGGGCCCTGGTGGCCCGGGGGTTCGGCGTTGTCGCCCGCCTCGTCACTCCCGGGCCCCGGCGCCCCGGCGGTCCCGGGCTGAGATCAGGTTCGCCGCCCGGAGGAGGGCGGTGTCCCGGAGGATCGCCTCCGGAGGGCCGTCGGCCGCCACCCGGTGGTCCTCGCCGAGGACCACCACCCGGCCGGCCAGGAACCGGGCCGCGTCCAGGTCGTGGGTGGCCATGACGATGGTCCGCCCGTGGCGGTGGAGTTCGGCTAAAAGGTCCGCCAGGTGGTCCTGGGACCGGGGGTCCAGCCCGGCCATGGGCTCGTCCAGGAGCAGCACCTCCGGCCCCTGGGCCAGCACCGCGGCCAGGGCGACCCGCTTCTTCTCGCCGCCGCTGAGCTGAAAGGGGGGCCGGTCCCGGAGGTGCCCCAGGTCCAGGAGGGCGAGCATCGCTTCCACCCGTCGGGCCACCTCCCCCTGATCCAGCCCCATCTGCAGCGGGGCGAACGCGATCTCCTCCTCCACGGTGGCGTTGAAGAGCTGGCTGTCCGGGTTCTGGAAGAGGACGCCGACCCGGGCCCGGAAGGCCGGGCCGAAGGCGGCGTCCTCCAGGGTCTCCGGCCTGAGTTCGACCCCGAAGGCCCGGACCCGCCCCCTTTCGGGGTGGATGAGGCCGGCGAGGAGCCGGAGGAGGGTGGACTTGCCGGAGCCGTTGGCCCCCAGGACTGCCAGGAACTCCCCCGGGTAGACCGCCAGGGAGACGCCGGCCAGGGCGGGAAACCGGCCGAGGTACCGGTACCAGACGTCCTCCACCTGGAGGATCGGCTCCCCTTGCTTCGGCTCCCCCTGCTTGGTCGGTTCCGCCACCGCCCTTCACCCCCCGCCGGGCAGTCTTTCGCTCAGTACCGCCGCCGCTCCTACCAGCCCGGCCAGGAGGGGCAGGAGCCAGGGCCGGCTCCGGTTCGGCCTGGCATAGAGCCGCACCTCGCCCCGGAACCCCCGGGTCACCATCGCCTCGTGGACCTCCCGGGTCAGCACCTCTGACCGGTGGAGGAGCACCCCGATGGCGCCGGCCACAAAGGCCTGGGCGGGCCGGGCCCCTGCGGCTCCCGCCACCGCGCCAGGCCGGGCCCGCCGGGCGGTGAAGAGCTCTTCGAGGAGCTGGACCAGCACCACCAGATACCGGTGGGTCATGGCGAGGATGGCGACGAAGAGGGGCGGCACTCCCAGCGCCCGGAGGCCCCGGCAGATCCCGCTGAATCGAGTGGTCCAGGTAAGGAGGAACAGGTAGCCGAGGGAGGTGCCGGTGCGGAGGACCAGCACCAGGGCCCCCTGCACCCCCTGCCGGGTCACCGCCAGCTCCCCGGGGAGGGCCAGGGGGCCAAGCCGGACCTCCTCCCCGACCCGCCAGAGCCACAGGAGGGGCTCCCCCGGCCGGACCCAGCTCAGGGTGGCGGGGAGGGCGATGGCCGCGGTGAGGAGCGGAATCCCAATCCAGACCCGGCGCAGCAGCCGCCCCACCGGCAGCCCCGTGCTGAGAGCCAGGGCCACCGCCAGAAGGTGCAGGGCCAGGAGGGTCCGGGCCTCCCGGGCCAGGGCCGCGGCCAGGAGCAGGAGGAGCACCCCGGTGACCTTTCCCCGGGGGTCGGCCCGGGCGAGCCACCCTCCGTCCCGGCCGCCCTCCACCGGCCCGTTCCCCAGGGCGTCGGCCAAGAACGCCTGGACCGCCGCCAGGGTGGCGGCCAGGAAGCTCCGGCGCCGGACCCGCCGCCCGGCGGGCCGGGGCACCGGGCCGGCGGGGGGCCGGGTCAGCCACTCCGGGAGCATGGCCCCGTTACCTGCCCGGGGTCCGGCTGGGCCGTGCCACCCGGGCGACCAGCCAGAAGGTCAGGGCGATCAGGCCGATCCCCACCGCCGCGGAGAGCCAGTAGCCGATGGCCTGCCGGAGCAGGCTGTCTCCCAGTCCGGGGACCTCGTAATCGGCGATGAGCCCCTGCCAGAAGCCGGCCCACCGGCGCAGGCCCTCGGGCACGTACCCGAAAAGGGCTTCCAGCTCCTCCGGGCCCCACTCGCCCCAGGCCGCTCCTTCCGGCAACAGGCCCAGGGGCGTGGCCAGGACCGTCAGCCCCAGCCCCACCAGGGCCCACCGGGGCAGCAGGTTGCGGACAGGGGGCTGGGTGGCGCCGGACCCTGCGTGGGCGGCGCCGGCCCCGGCATGGGCGGCGCTGGCTGCGGCGTGGGCAACGCCGGCTTCAGCCGCCGGGGCCGGTGCGGCCCCATCCGCCGCAGCGGCAGGGCCGGAGACTGCCGCCGGGTGGGCTTCGCCGTAGAGGGGCTGGCCGGTGCGGATGAGGTACCGGACCGCCAGGCCGGTGACCAGGGCGTTCAGGGGCCCGGCCACCAGGAGGTGCGCGTAGAGCATGGCCGGCACCGCCAGGGAGAGGGGGTACGGGGCGTAAAGCGGCGTCCCGTCCGGGGCCCGGAAGAGGAGGGGCTGCAGCCCCAGTTCCACCCCGGTGGCCAGCGCCGAGAGGTTGATGCTGACGAAGGCTGCCGCGGCGGCCGCCCAGACCCGCCGCCGCTCCCCGCCCGGCCCCCGGGTGAGGAGCCGGTAGAGGGCCCAGGCGCTCAGGGACTCCAGCACCCCGATGTTGAAGATGTTGGCCCCCAGGGCCAGGATGCCGCCGTCGGCAAAGACCAGGGCCTGGATGGCAAGGGTGACGGTGAGGGCCAGGAGGGCGGCCCAGGGCCCCAGGACGATGGCAATCAGGGCGGCCCCGGTGGCGTGGGCGGTGGTGCCGTCCGGCACCGGGACGTTGATCATCTGGATGGCGAAGCTGAAGGCGGCAGCCAGGGCGATCCGGGGCAGGAGCATCTGCCGGGATTCCCGCTGCACCACCGCCATGGCCCGGCGCAGGAAGGGCACGCAGGCCGCTCCCATTGCCAGGCAGGTCGACGGGCTCAGGTAGCCCTCCGGGATGTGCATCGCGCATTCTACCTCCCTGCGTCAGCGTCCATCGCCGGACCTCCGCCCGCGGCCCGCCAGAGGGCGACCACCGCCTGGCCCAGGGCGAGCCCCCCGTCTCCTGGCGGCACCTGCCGGTGGAGGAGGGGCTCCAGCCCCCGGGCCCGGAGCATCCGGGGCACCGTTTCCACCAGGTAGGGGTTGTGGAAGACCCCGCCGCTCAGGCCCACCAGCCGGACGCCGGTCTCCCGGGCCGCCCGCTCCGCGGCGGCCACCACCGCCTCGGCCACCGCCCGGTGCCACCGGGCGGCGGTAACCGCCGCCGGCACCCCGGCCAGCCGGTCCCGGGCCGCGGCCGCCACCCCGGGCAGGAGGTCGATCACCTCGCCGTCCAGCCGCCAGGGGTAGGCGGGCTCGGCTCCGGCGGGTTCGGCCAGCAGTTCGCTCAACTCGACCGCCGGCTGCCCCTCGTAGGTGGCGTCGAGGCAGACCCCGGCGACGGCCGCGACGGCGTCGAAGAGCCGGCCGGCCCCGGAACTGAGGGGGGTGTTCAGCCGGGCCTCCAGCATCCGGAGGGCCACCGCCGCTTCCCGGTCCCGGCCCGGGAAGAGCTCCCGGGCCAGCTGCGCCGCCGCCTCGGCGCCCAGCTCCAGCCAGAGGCAGCTGAGGGCCGTCAGCCACGGGTGGCGGATCGCCCGCTCGCCCCCGGGGAGCGGCACGTACCGGAAGTGGGCGAGGCGCCGGAACTCCCGCAGGTCCCCCAGGAGGATCTCCCCGCCCCAGAGGCAGCCGTCGGTGCCGTAGCCGGTGCCGTCGAGGATGATCCCCAGGGCCGGGCCGGTGCGGCCGTGCTCCGCCAGCACCGCGGCCAGGTGGGCGTGGTGGTGCTGGACCGGGATGTGGACCCCTGGCAGGGCCTGGGCCTCCCGGCTCACCCGGTAGCCCGGGTGGGGGTCGTAGCCGATCACCTCCGGCCGGGTGTCCAGGATCCGGCAGAGGGCCTCGAGGTTGTGGCGGAAGAAGGCGAGCCCCTCCAGGGTCTCCATCTCTCCCCCGTGGGGGCCCATGAAGGCCTGGCCCTCCTTGATGAGGCAGCAGGCGTTCTTCATCTCCCCCCCGACCCCCAGGGCGACCGGGTGCCGGGGCAGGCCGCCGGCGCCGGGGGCGGGCCCCGCCACCTCCGGCGGCACCGGCACCGGGAAGGGGGCGGGGACGTAGCCCCGGGAACGGCGGAGGAAGTGGATCTCCCCGGCCAGGATCCGGACCACCGAGTCGTCCGCCCGGTTCTCAATCTCCCGGTCGTGGAAGACGAAGGCGTCCGCAATCTCCGCTAGTTCTGCCCGGGCAGCCTCGTTGTCCTTCACGATGGGCAGGGAAGAGCGGTTGCCGCTGGTCATGACCAGGAGGTCCGGGGGCTCCGGCTCCCCGGGCTCCGCCGCAAACAGCAGGAAGTGCAGCGGCGTGTAGGGCAGCATCACTCCCAGGGTGCGGAGGCCCGGGGCGAGGGCCTCGGGGAGGTCGCTGTCGGGCCGGCGCTCGAGAAGGACGATGGGCGCCGCCGGGCTCTGGAGCAGGGCTGCCTCGGCGTCGCTCACCCGGCAGTACCGCCGCACGGTCTCCAGGTTCCGGGCCATCACCGCCAGGGGCCGGTGGGGCCGGCGCTTCCGGGCCCGGAGCCGGGCCACCGCCTCGGCGTTGTGGGCGTCGCAGGCCAGGTGAAAGCCCCCCAGGCCCTTCACTGCAACGATCTGACCGGCCCGGATCGCCTCCCGGAAGGCCCGGTCCCAGTCCTCCCGCCGGGCGCCGGACCGGTCCTCGAACCAGGCCCGGGGGCCGCACCGGGGGCAGGCCACCGGCTGGGCGTGAAACCGCCGGTCCCCGGGGTCGTGGTACTCCCGGGCGCAGTCGGGGCAGAGGGGGAAGGAGGCCATGGTGGTCCGGGGCCGGTCGTAGGGAAGCCCCCGGACGATGGTAAACCGGGGCCCGCAGTTGGTGCAGTTGGTGAAGGGGTACCGGTACCGCCGGTCCCGGGGGTCCAGCAGCTCTCGCCGGCAGTCCGGGCAGAGGGCCACGTCCGGAGGCACCAGCACCCGGGCCGCCTCGCCTTCCTGGCTCGCCTCGATGGTAAACCCGGCAAGTCCCGCCGGGGGCAGTTCCGTCACCGTCACCCGCTGCACCCGGGCCAGGGGCGGCGCCTCCTCCCGGAGGGCCCGGAGAAGCTCCTGCACCGCGGCGGGCGGGCCCTCGACCTCGATCACCACCCCGGTGGCGGTGTTGCAGACGCTCCCCCGTAGATCGAGCCGCCGGGCGACCCGGTAGACAAAGGGCCGGAAGCCCACCCCCTGGACCGTCCCCTCCGCCACGATCCGGTACCGGACCAGTCCGGGGGAGACCCGGGGATTCTCAGCCACGGCCATCACCCCCCTCCGGGTCGGCCATTCGGGTTTGGCAGATCGGGTCCATTTGGCAGATGGGGTCCAACGGTTCGGATTCGGCGGATCGGGTTCCGCACCCGCGGTCTCCGCAACTTGGATTCCGCAGCTTGGATTCCGCAGCTCGGGTTCCGCAACTCGGGTTCCGCAGCGCGGGTTCCCAGGATTCGTTCAGGTTCAGCAGATCCGCGGCAACTGTTCCCCTTCCAGGAGGTCCAGGGGGCGGGTGCCTCCCACCACGGTCCGGAGGTGGACCGCTCCCCGCGGCCCCGGCGCCACCCGGCCGATGATCTGGGCCTCCCGGCCCAGGGGATGGCTGCGGAGGGCAGCCAGGGCGGCGTCCGCCGCCGCGCCGTCGACGATGGCCACCAGCTTGCCCTCGTTGGCCACGTAGAGGGGGTCGATCCCCAGCATCTCGCAGAGGGCCCGGACCTCCTGGCGCACAGGGATCGCCGCCTCCTCGATCTGAAAGCACAGCCCCGCGGCCCGGGCCAGTTCCACCAGGGTGGTGGCCAGGCCCCCCCGGGTGGGGTCCCGCATGCACCGCACCGCCCCGGGCACGGCGTCCAGGAGCGCCCGGACCAGGCCGCTCAGGGGGGCGGCGTCGCTCTGGATGCCGGTCTCCACCCCGATGCCGCTCCGGAGGGCCATGATGGTCACCCCGTGGTCGCCCACCGGGCCGCTCACCAGGATGCAGTCCCCGGGGCGGATTGCCCGGGGGCTGAGCCGGAGCCCCGCCGGCACCAGGCCTAGCCCGGTGGTGTTGACAAAGACCCCGTCGCCCTTGCCCCGCTCCACCACCTTGGTGTCCCCGGCGACGATGGTCACCCCGGCTTCCCGGGCCGCCTCCGCCATGGAGGCGACGATCCGCTTCAGGTCCGCGACCGGCAGCCCCTCTTCGAGGATGAACCCGACGGTCAGGTAGAGGGGGGTGGCCCCGCCCACCGCCAGGTCGTTTACCGTGCCGCAGACCGCCAACCGGCCGATGTCCCCCCCGGGGAAGAAGAGCGGGGAGACCACGAAGGAGTCGGTGGTGACCGCCACCGTGGCGCCGTCGAGTTCGACCAGGGCCTGGTCGGCGGCGGCCTCAAGCTGGGGGCTGCGGAAGGCCGGCAAGAAGAGGCCCTGGAAGAGGTCCGCGGTCAGCCGGCCGCCGCTGCCGTGGCCAAGGAGGATCCGCTCCCCCAGGGCGCCGGGGACCGGCGCTGCCAGGGCATCGGCCTCCCGTCCGGGACCGTTCACCGGGATTCACCTCCCGGGGCGGCTCTTCCTGCCGCGAAAGTGGCAGCGGCGGCTCCCGGGGCGGGTGTTGCGGCGGCCGGAGCCCCCTCCCGGCCGTCCCGGTGGGGCCGGTACCGGTAGTAGGC
>QGUP01000458.1 GCA_003242505.1 Bacillota bacterium | reverse complement strand
AGACGCGTGTCGGATTGGGTGTTCTGGCGGATTCTCGCCTTCTCATCCATTCTCTACGCAAACCGTTTGCGTGGTTCTTGTTCACGCAAGCTCTCACGCTTCATTGCGTGAGTTTCGCGACACCCCCGGGAGGTGATTTCATCCGCCCGGTACAGTTCGATAATCCGTCCGGGGTTGAGCTGCCAGGGGCCGTCGCCCCTCTTTGTCCACTCCCCCCGCCACGGGCCGGCCACTCCGTCTGGTGCCTCACCGGGGTACAGGATCACCGCGTCCAGGTACGCCAGTTCCTCACTGTGAAAGTTGTTGAGCAACTCGTCATGAAGGGCCTTTAGCTGTTCCCTGGTGTTCCATCTGGTCGAGTACGACACGATGCGCACGCCGGACTCGCCCTTGTATTCCAGGACGGGTCGGGCGGGAACGGTTTGGGCGGCGCTGGCCACCGGGGCGCTCAGGGCCAGGAGGAGGGCCATCGCGAGGCCGGCCGCGGCGTAGCGGAGTCGGCGACGAGACATGGAGCCACCACCTTTGCGGGAGATTGAGGCGGGTGACGGCAGTTGAGCAGGCCGCTCCCTGGGGCGACCTGCTTCACTGCAAGGAGCGCAGGTCACGAAACAAGGAGCGCAGGTCACGAAGCCATCGGCACCGGCGGCGTGGTGGGCTGGGAGGGGGAGGGCTCCCCGGGCCGGCCGGAACCTTCGGCCTCCCGGGCCTTCAGGTAGGCCAGGATCGCCGGCCCGACGGCAATCCCCAGTTCCCTGAGGCCCAGGTTGCCAAACTTCACGTTGAACTCCAGGATGTACGGCTCGCCGTCCACTACCGCGACGTCAAACCCCGCGTGGTCGATGCCCAGGGTCCGGGCCACGTGCTCCACCAGTTCCAGAGCGGCCCGGGGGGCCGGGCTGTGGTCGATCCGGCCCCCCCGGGCCACGTTGTTGTGGAAGGCCCCCGGCCGTCCCACCCGCCAGTAGTGGGCCAGGACCCGGTCTCCCACCCAGACCACCCGGAGGTCTCGGTCGATGGGGAGGTACTCCTGGACGTAGAGGACGTCGGTGGCAGCGCAGTAGGCCTGCCAATCCGCCATGTTCTCGATCCGGAAAACCCCCTGCCCCATGCTGGCCCGGGGGATCTTGGCGACGAAGGGGAAGGAGAAGTGGGCCAGGGCCTCCTCCTGTCCCGAGGGGGTGTTGGGCAGAATGAGGGTGTCGGGGACGGCCTCCGGGGCGACGGCCCAGAGGGCCCGGGTCTGTTCTACCTTGTCCCGGCCCAGGTGGTAAGAGGCCGGGGACGGGAAGATCCGCTTGTGCCACCCGTAGACCAGAAAGTTGACCTGCCACTCCTCGGGAAAGAGCAGCCAGTCGGCGGCCAGCACCTCCGCCCGGTACCGGAAGACCAACTCCGGCTTGATGTAGCGGGCGCCGGGGATGGCCACCGCCCGCAGGGGGTCAAAGGTGATGAGGCGCATGGTGTGTTCACTCCGTAGGCCGGCGCCAGGGCCGGAAGGCGGCAAGATCCGATGGCCTGTGGGTTCCAGAAATAGACTAACACAGTGAGCAGTGGGTGGTACAAGGGGAAAGGCACCCGGTTTTAGCACTCTTGACAGTTGAGTGCTAACACCATAGGATTGCGTATTAGAAGCCTCGGGGGCGGGGACCGGGTGGCAGGGACCGGGTCCCTCGCCTCACCGAGCTTTTTGCGGCGGAAATCAGGGAGGTTGCAGGACCGTGCCGATTTACGAGTTCCGGTGCAACGCCTGCGATCACAAGTTTGAGGAACTCTGCTCTTTCGACGACGACGGTTCCCAGCAGAAGTGCCCCCAGTGCGGCCATGTGGGTGCCCGCCGGCTGGTCTCCGTCTTTGCCGCCCACGGCCTGGAGAACGGCCATCACGGGGTGGGCAAGCGCTGGGGGAACACCTCGGGTTCCGGTAGCGGCGACAAGGGTAGCGGCTCCGATTCCGGCAGCAAGTCCAACGACTGAGGGGTCGCTGCTCGGGGTTCCCGGGGCGAGCCTCCCCGGGGCTCGACCCCGGGTCCCGGGACCGGGTGCCCGGCGCCCAGGGTCTGGAACCCGCACGCCCGACATGCCGACCGCCCGGCCCTACCAGGGCCGGGCGGTACCTTATTTCCGACGGCAAGGGGGATTGCCCGCGGGAAGGGGTGAACGGAACTTGCAGGTCTCGGCGTCGTGAGAACAGAATGCATTCGACAACGCGCAAGATGAAGGTTCGCGGCAAGGTGAAGGTTCGCGGCGGCCGGCGCGGGGGCGCCGGCTGCGCCGGGGGGGGCGGAGGATGCGCCGGGAGAGAGGATGCGACAGGAGAGGAAGGCTGCGATTTCTGGCTAGCCGCCGGCCGCACCAGGTTCAAGAGCACGGAGGGTCCGGCGCCGCCAGGAGCTGCCGCAGC
>QGUP01000457.1 GCA_003242505.1 Bacillota bacterium | reverse complement strand
GAGGAGCAAGGGCCGGAAGGTCAGCCCTTCCGGCCCTTGCTCATTCGCAGGGCGCACGTTGCCCTGTGACGCACCGTGGGAGCTCGTGCGGCTGTGGGCAGGCGGGACTGGGTTCCCGGTATCCCCCGGGGAAGCCCCGGCGGCTGCATGGACCCTGCGGTGGCAGGGCCTGCGGGGCTAGAGGCCGAGCCCGCCGCCTGCGAAGAGGAGAAACAGCAGCAGCAGGAGGATCAGCACGGTGGGGTCAAGCTGGCCCTGACCACGGCCGATTAGCTGGGTCTGCAACTCCATCACCCCCCTGACCAGCCTATGTTTGGCAGGCCTGGAACGTTCCCGGTGTCGACAGATCCGTTGAGAGCCACGGGATCCGTCTTGACCCAGGCCCGGAAAGTTCGTATTGACACCGGGGATGGACATCGGGAGAATACGAAATAGGAATCTTACTATCTACAAACACCGGAGCCGCCGGCCGCGCAGGAAGGGGGCCGGCGGCTGCGGGGAGCCCCGCAGACTCTCGGCCGCGGGCCCATAGGGGTGTTTTGCGTTGCGTGAGCCAGTGGTGGAGTTGGAGCACGTCTGGTTTTCCTATGGCGGCGAGCCGGTCTTGCAGGATATCTCCCTGACCGTGGGCCGCGGCGACTTTGTGGGCATCGTGGGACCGAACGGATCGGGGAAGACCACTCTGCTGCGGCTGATCCTGGGGCTGCAGCCACCCCAGCAGGGGAGAATCCGGCTCTTCGGCCAGGACCTGAGTTCCTTCCGGAGGTGGGACCGGGTCGGGTACGTGCCCCAGAAGGCCACCTCCTTCAACAGCGACTTCCCGGCCACGGTCCGGGAGGTGGTGCTGACGGGCCGGATCGCCCCCCGGGGGCTCTTCCGGCCCCTGGGCCGGAAGGACCGGGAATTGGCGGACCGGGCCCTGGCCCTGGTGGGGCTCGAGGCGTATGCCGATCGCCCCATCGGCCGGCTGTCGGGCGGTCAGCAGCAGCGGGTCTTCATCGCCCGGGCCCTGGCCGGCCAGCCGGAGCTTCTCATCCTGGACGAGCCGACGGTCGGGGTCGACGCCGCCGCTCAGCAGCAGTTTTATGCCCTCCTCCGGCGGCTGCGGGAGGAGCTGGGGATCACCATCCTGCTGGTCTCCCACGACATCGGGGCGGTGACCACCGAAGTCTCCCACCTGGCCTGCCTCAACCGGCGCCTCTTCTTCCACGGGCCCCCGGAGCAGTTCCCGACCGAGGACCTGTCGGACTTCTACGGCCACCCGGTCACCCCGGTGGCCCATGGGCACTGAGCCCAGGGACCCGGCGGAGGGATCTGCCGATACCCGGCGGAGGGATGTGGCGATGGAGATCTTTCAGTTCGGCTTCATGAACCGGGCGCTGTTGGCCGGGGCGATGGTCGGCCTCATCTGCCCGGTGGTGGGCCTGTTCCTGGTCCTGCGCCGGCTCTCCCTCATCGGGGATACCCTGGCCCATGTCTCCCTGGCCGGGGTGGCCGCCGGCCTCGTGCTCAAGGTCTATCCGGTGGTGACAGGGCTGCTTTTTTCTCTGGTGGCCGGGCTGGGCATTGAGAAGCTGCGGGAGCAGTACCAGCGCTACGGCGAACTGGCAGTGGCCATCACCCTCTCTTCGGCCGCTGCCCTTTCGGTGATCCTCCTCAGTCTGGGCAACGCGATGAACGTGGACCTCTTCTCCTACCTCTTCGGGAGCATCATGGGGGTCACGGCCTACGACCTCTGGCTCATCGGAGGGGTGGGACTGGGGGTCCTGCTGGTCGCCGGGGCCTTGTTCAAGGAACTCTTCTTCGTCACCTTCGACGAGGAGCTGGCCCGGGCCAGCGGCCTGCCGGTCCGGGCCCTGAACGTCCTGTACACCCTGCTGACCGCGGTCACCGTCGCCGTGGCGATGCGGGTGGTGGGGGTGCTCCTGGTCTCCTCCCTCCTGGTGCTGCCGGTGGCAGCCAGCCTGCAGGTGGCCCGGAGCTTCCGGGGGGCCCTGGCCCTTGGGGTGCTCTTTGGCGAGGTGTCGGTGCTGGCCGGCCTGGTGAGCGCCTACTACCTCGACCTGGCCCCTGGGGGCACCGTGGTCCTCACTGCCGTCCTGCTTCTTCTGGGGGTCCTGGGCGCCAGGCGGCTGCGCGGCAGGTCCCTGGTATGTCGCTTCGCCGCCAACCTTCGCGGGTGAGCCGACGGGGTTTAAGTGGAAAGTATTACATATGACTGTCCCATCGTGCTATCGATCAACGGCTCCCTCTTCCGTTATTCTGAGGGTAGGTTCAGATTGGGGGTGTTGCGAAATCCCCGTAAGCCAGTGAAACCTGGAGCGTAGAACAGGAAAGCCACCATATCCCGCGAATTGGTTGGATTAGGCACCAAAACAACCAAAACCGCGGGGATGGTGGCAAGAC
>QGUP01000056.1 GCA_003242505.1 Bacillota bacterium | reverse complement strand
GGGTGGGGAGGGGTCCTCCTTGCGGCCCTGATCAGCAGCCTCATCGGCGGAGCGCTGGGGGCCCGGTGGGGCGCGGACCGGGCCCTTGAACGGATCGCCGCCACCGGGATCCCGGTCACCAGTGGCGCCGGAGTGGGGGCCCCTGCCCCGGGCCCCGGCACCCCGGTGGCCGACCCGGCCGGGGGCACCGGCAGCGCAGGGTCCGCCGGCTCCGGCGGGGCTCCCGGGGGGAGCCACCCGGGCCTTCCCATCGCCCAGGTGCGGGTGGAGTTCACCTCCGCCATCAGCGAGGCCGCGAGCAAGGTGGGGCCGGCGGTGGTGGGGATCGTCAACCAGGTCCAGCAGCGCCGGGGGTACCGGGAGGTGGGCACCGGCTCCGGCGTGGTCTTTGACCGGGCCCAGGGGCTTATCGTCACCAACGCCCACGTGGTGGAGGTGGACCGGTACCTGCGCCCCTACCAGCGGCTCCTGGTGAAGACCGCGGACGACCAGACCCTGGAGGCGGAACTGGTGGGGGCCGATTCCCTCACGGACCTCGCGGTGGTGCGGGTCCGGGAGGGGGTGCTGCCGGCCCAGGCGGAGTTCGGCGACTCGGACCGGGTGAAGGTGGGGGACCTGGCCATCGCCATCGGCAACCCCCTGGGGCTGGACTTTGCCCGGAGCGTCACCGCCGGGATCATCAGCGGACTTAACCGGGAGCTGCCTATCGAGACCGAGGACGGGGTGGAGAGCACCCTGCAGGTGATCCAGACCGATGCGGCCATCAACCCGGGCAACTCCGGCGGGGCGCTGGTGAACGCCGCGGGCCAGGTGATCGGCATCAACTCCGCCAAGGTGGCCCGGGAGGGGGTCGAGGGCCTCGGCTTTGCCATCCCGGTCAACTTTGCCCGGCCGATCATCGCCCAGCTGGTGGCCCACGGGGAAGTGGTCCGGCCGATCCTCGGCATCCGGGCCTTTGCCACCCGGGCGGAGCAGCAGTGGAGCACCGGCTATACCGGCGAGGGGCTGGTGGTGGAGGTGGTCCCGGGAGGGCCTGCGGACCGGGCGGGGCTCGAGGACTGGGACATCATCCTGAGCGTCGACGGCAAGCCCGTCAACCGCCTGGGGGAGCTGATGGTGGCCCTGGGCAACTACCAGCCCGGGCAGACGGTCCAGCTCCGGGTGCGGCGGATCCGGGGCGGCGAGGTCCAGGAGTTCACCGTCCCGGTGACCCTGGCCGGCCGGGCGGGGTAGAGGACGGTTGTCTGGGCGGGGGACAGCCGGCTCGGTCGGGTGAAGGCGGGCCGGCCCCCCCTCACGGCGTCAGCCGGGTCCGGTCCCGGGGGAAGGCCGCGGCCTCCTTGGCGTTGGCGAGCCCCAGGGTGAGGGCCGTCAGCCGCTCCGCGCCGATGGCGAAGCCTCCGTGGGGCGGCATCCCCAGTTCGAAGACCTCCAGGTAGGGGCCGAAGTGCTCCGGCCGCAGGCCCCGCTTCCGCATCGTGGCCGCCAGCAGCGCCGGGTCGTGGATCCGGAGGCCGCCGGAGGTGATCTCGGTGCCGTTCATCAGGAGGTCAAAGGTCCGGGTGAGCCCCGGCCGCTCCGGGTCCGGGCAGGCGTAGAAGGGCCGGCTGGATTCGGGATACTGGGTGATGAAGACAAAGCCGCCCTTGCCCGCCTCGGCGACGTACCGGCAGATCAGCCGCTCCCCCTCGGTGTCCAGGTCTCCCTCCGGCGAGAGCTTTCGGTACCGCCGGAGGAGGATCTCCCGGGCCTCCCGGACCGGGATCCGCTCGATGCGGTCGGGGACCTCCGGCGGCTCGGTCCCCCAGAGGGCGAGGCACTCCCCGGCCCGCTCCGCCACCGCCCGGAACATGTGGCGGAGAAGCTCGGTCTCCAGGTCCATCAGCTCCTCCTCGGACTCGACGAAGGCCACCTCCACGTCCAGGCTGGTGAACTCCGCCAGGTGCCGGGTGGTGTGGCTGTCCTCGGCCCGGTAGGCCGGCCCGACCTCGAAGACCCGCTCATAGCCGGCCCCCACCAGCATCTGCTTGTAGAGCTGGGGGGACTGGGCGAGGTACGCCGGCCGCTCGAAGTACTGGACCGGGAAGAGGCTCGCCCCGCCCTCGGTGCCGGTGGCGACGATCTTCGGGGTGCGGACCTCGAGAAACCCCTGGCCCCGGAGGTACTCCCGGAAGGCGTGGACCAGTTCCGCCTGGACCCGGAGCACCGCCCCGAGCTTGGGGTGCCGGAGGCCGAAGGCCCGGTGCTCCAGCACCACCTCCAGCCCCGCCCGGACCTCCTTCCGGTGGAGTTCGAAGGGCAGAGGGCGGGTGGGCTCGGCCAGCACCCGGAGTTCGGTCACTCGGACCTCGACGCCGCCGGGGGCCCGGGGCTCCAGGGCCACCGGGCCGGTGACGGCGACGACGCTCTCCTCGGGCAGGGGCCGGGCGGCCAGTTCCCCTTCCAGCACCGCCTGGGCCAGCCCGGACCGGTCCCGGATGACGATGAAGGCGAGCTTTCCCAGGTGGCGGCAGCGGTGGACCCACCCCATGAGGGTGACCACGGCGCCCAGGTGCTGGGGCAGGTCCCGGGTGAGGACCCGGGCGGACGTCTGCACAGCCATGGCGTCGGCTCCTCCTCGCCGAAAGTCCTCCTTGCCGAAAGGTGTCAAAACCAAAACACAAAGGCTCGTCCCGCAAGGGACGAGCCGGAAGCTCGCGGTGCCACCCTTCTTGCCGGACGGTCGGGGCCCTGCCCCGGCCGGCGGCCGCTTTGCCCGGTAACGGCGGGTACCGGCGACGCCTATGACGGGCCGCACCCGGTTCGGCGCCGCGCTCCCGGGGGTTCTTCACCGGGGCCTGCCGCCGGACTTCCAGCCGCGGTCCGGCTCTCTGGGGGCAGGGGGTCCCGGCTACTCGCCCGGTCATCGCTTTGGGCGGTTGGGTTCGGTCATCGCTCTGGGCTGTGGGGTTCGGTCATCGCTCTGGGCTGCTGGGATCCAGCACCCTTTCGGGCTGCTGGTATGGCCGATATTCTCGGCGATGTTGCAGCAAATTATAACATCGGCGACAGGAGGCTGCAACCGGCCGGGGGGGTGAAAAACCCGGGCCGCCGGACCCCTGTCCGGCGCTGTGCGGTTGCGTTTGCCCTGCAGTTTGGTATACTCGTTTTGGCTTGGCCCTTCCGTCGTGCCCGAGGAGGTTGTGAGCGTGAGCGAGATCGATCTGTGGTTCACCGAAAAGCAGACCGAGAACATGGCCCTGTCCCTCCGGCTGAAGACGGCCCTGCACCGGGAGCAGACCAAGTACCAGGATCTGCTGCTGGTGGACACCTACCAGTTCGGCCGGATGCTGGTCCTGGACGGGTGCATCATGACCACCGAAGTGGATGAGTTTGTCTACCACGAGATGATGGCCCACGTGCCCCTCTTCACCCACCCTAACCCCCGGCGGGTGCTGGTGGTGGGCGGCGGCGACGGAGGGGTCATCCGCGAGGTGCTGAAACATCCGACGGTGGAAGAGGCCATTCTGGCGGAGATCGACGAGCGGGTCATCGCGGTCTGCAAGGAGTACCTGCCGTCCATCAGCCACGCCCTGGACGATCCCCGGTGCAAGATCATGATCGGGGACGGCATCGAATTCGTCCGGCAGCACAAGAACGCCTTTGACGTGATCATCGTCGACAGCACCGACCCCATCGGCCCGGCGGTGGGGCTGTACGCCAAGGCCTTCTACCGGTCGGTCTACGAGGCCCTCACCGAGGACGGCCTCTTCGTGGCCCAGACCGAGAGCCCCTTTGTCAACCCCCAGTTCATCCGGGACGTCCAGCGCCGGGTCGGGGAGGTCTTCCCCATCACCACCCTGTACTGGGCGGCGGTCCCCACCTACCCGACGGGGTTCTGGAGCATCACCCTGGGCTCCAAGAAGCACGACCCCCGGACGGTGGATGTGCGGACCCGCTTCGAGCAGCTGAACCTGGAGACCAAGTACTACGACCCGGAGTACCACCGGATGGCCTTCCACCTGCCCCGGTTTGCCCGGAACCTGACCTGGGACGCCCAGAAGGCGGCGATGGAGAAGGGCATCGAGCTGCCCGTGGGGCTGCCGGGGATGGGGCCGGAGAAGACCGCCGGCGCCCTGGACGGGACGGCGGACAAGGAGGAGAAGGCGTGAGCCGGGAGCTGCCGCTGGATCTGCCCCTGGAGCGGCTGGACCGGTATATGGGAGCCCGCGACTCCTATAGCGAGGCGCGGGCCGTCCTGTTTGGCATCCCCATGGATTTCACCACCTCCTACCGGCCGGGCACCCGGTTCGGCCCCGGCCGGATCCGGGAGGCGAGCTACGGCCTGGAGGAGTTCAGCTACCACCAGGAGGCGAGCCTCCAGGAGGTGGCCTTCTGCGACCTGGGGGACGTGGCGGTGGTCTTCGGCGACCCCAAGACGACCCTGGACCGGGCCCTCCAGGTGGCCCGGCGGGTGGTAGCAGACGGCAAGCTGCCCTTTGTGCTGGGCGGGGAGCACCTGGTGACCCTGCCGGTGGTCCAGGCGCTCCTGGAGCGGTACCCGGACCTGGTGCTCCTCCAGTTTGACGCGCATGCGGACCTCCGGGAGGAGTACCTGGGCAACCCCCTCTCCCACGCCTGCGTCATGCGCCGCTGCCTGGAGGCGGGGGTGCGGCCCGGCCACCTCTTCCAGTTCGGCATCCGGTCCGGCACCCGGGAGGAGTACGACTTCGGCCGGCGCCACTGCCGGCTCTACCCCCACGAGGTCCTGGGGCCCCTCCGGAAGGTGCTCGCGGAACTGGAGGGCCGGCCGGTCTACATCACCGTCGACATCGACGTGATGGATCCGGCCTACGCCCCCGGCACCGGCACCCCGGAGCCCGGCGGCGTCAGCAGCCGGGAGATGCTGACGGCCATCCACGCGATGCGGGGGCTGAACGTGGTGGGTTTTGACGTGGTGGAGGTGGCCCCCAACCTGGACCCCAGCGACCGGACGGTGGTCCTGGGCGCCCTGCTCATCCGGGAGGCCCTCCTTGCCTTCGCCCGCTGAGTTCTGTTAAAATTTTGGGTCACAACCTTAAGCCCTACGACAGGAGAGGTGCTCGGCGTGCGGGTCATGCAGGAGGTGCAGAACCAGATCCGGGCGGCCCTCCGGGCGGCGGTGGCCGCGGCGGCCGAGGCGGCGGGGCTGACCGGGCCCGGCCCGGGGAAGAGCCACCCGGAGGCGCCCAAGGAGAAGGCCCACGGGGACCTTGCCACCAATCTGGCCCTGGTGATGGCCCGGGGGGAGCGGAAGCCGCCCCGGGCGGTGGCCGAGGCAATCCTGCGCCACCTGGACCTTGGGGGGACCTGGGCCGAGCGGGTGGAGGTGGCCGGCCCGGGGTTCCTCAACTTCTTCCTGAAGCCGGGCTGGCTGCACCAGGTCCTGGTGGCGGTCCAGCAGGAAGGGGAGAACTACGGCAAGTCGGACCACGGCCAGGGGAAGCGGGTGCTCCTGGAGTACATCAGCGCCAACCCCACCGGCCCGGTGGTGCTGGTCCAGGCCCGGGCCGGCGCGGTGGGCTCGACCCTGGCCCGGCTCCTCAACTGGGCCGGCTACCGGTGCGACACCGAGTTCTACGTCAACGACGCCGGCAACCAGGTGAAGGCCCTGGCCCGGGCCGTCGACCTCCGGGCCCGGCAGCTGGCCGGGGAGAACGTGGAGTTCACCGGGGAGTACCCCGCGGAGTACGTCATCGACTGCGCGCGGGATCTCCTCAAGCAGTACCCGGACTTCCTGCAGAAGCCGGAGGAGGAGCGGCTGGCCTTCCTCGAGCGGTGGGCGCCGGAGTACTTCCGGGCCGGCCAGGAGGAGGTCCTCCGGCGCTACGGGGTGGTCTTTGACAACTGGTTCTCCGAGCGCAAGCTCCGGGAGAGCGGCGCGGTGGAGGCCCTCATCCAGCGGCTCAAGGAGATGGGCGAGGCCTACGAGGCCGACGGCGCGGTCTGGATGCGGACCACCAAGTACGGCGACGACAAGGACCGGGTGCTGGTGAAGAGCGACGGGGAGTACACCTACTTCTGCGCCGACGCGGCCTACCACCTGAACAAGTACGAGCGGGGCTATGACCTGCTCATCAACATCTGGGGCCAGGACCACCACGGCTACCAGGGCCGGATGAAGGCGATGGTCCAGTGCCTGGGCCGGCCGCCGGAGTCCCTGGAGCTGCTCATCACCCAGCTGGTGCGGCTAGTGAAGGACGGCCAGGAGTACAAGATGTCCAAGCGCCAGGGGAACATTGTGGAACTAGAGGACCTCCTGGAGGAGGTCTCGGTGGACGCCGCCCGGTTCTTCTTCCTGATGCGCTCCCTGGACAGCCACATGGACTTTGACATCAACCTGGCCAACCTGGCCAGCCAGGAGAACCCGGTCTACTACGTCCAGTACGCCCACGCCCGGATCTGCAGCCTGCTGCGGCAGGCGGAGGAGGCCGGGTACCGGGTGCCGGACGCTGCCTCGGTCCGGCTGGAGGTGCTCCAGGACCCGGCGGAACTGGACCTGCTCAAGAAGATCGCCGAGCTGCCGGAGGAGATCATCCACGCCGCGGAGAGCCGGGAGCCCCACCGGATCGCCCGGTACGTGATGGATGTCGCGGCCCTCTTCCACGCCTTCTACAACCGCTGCCGGGTGCTCGGCGCGGAGAGCGAGGAACTGACCCGGGCGCGGCTGGTGCTGGCCGACGCCACCCGGGTGGTGATCCGGAACGTCCTCGGGCTGATGGGGGTCAGCGCCCCGGAGCGGATGTAAACGATGTTCCGGGACCCGGCCGAACCTTGCGGCCGGGTCCCGGAGTCTTACTGTGAGAAGAGGCTCGACGGAGAGCGGCCAGGGAATCACCCCCGGCGGGGGATGCGGGGAGGTTGGACGGAGGATGAGGGGCAGGCCGGCCGCCGACGAGGAACGGTTCTTCGAACTGCTCCGGCCCGAGCAGGGCAAGCTCTACCGCACGGCCTGGGCCATCCTGGGCAACGAGGCCGATGCCCGGGACGCACTCCAGGAGGCGGTCATCCGGGCCTACCGGGCGTTTTCCCAGCTCAAGGGCGGGGAGGCGGCCTTCCCCGGATGGATCCGCCGGATCCTGATCAACCAGTGCACCCAGATCCTCCGGCGCCGGGCCCGGGTGATCCCGGTGGAGCGGCCGGAGGACTTCCGGCCGGAGCCCGCGGGGACCGTCCCCGAGCACGGGGAGGTCTGGGAGGCGGTCCGCCGGCTGCCGGAGCACTACCGGTCGGTGGTGGTGCTCCGGTTCCTGGCCGATCTCTCCCTGGAGGACATCGCCAGGACCCTGGACATCCCCCTGGGGACGGTGAAGTCCCGGCTCCACACCGCGCTCAAGCAGCTCCGGAGCGCCTTGACGGAAGCCGACGCCGAACGGAGGGGCGCGCTGTGACCTGCGAGAAGGTACGGGTCGAACTCCCTGCCTACCTGGCGGGGGAGCTGGACGAGGCCGCCTCCCGCCTGGTGGCGGACCATCTGGCGCATTGCGCAGCCTGCATCGAGGAGATGAAGGCCGTGGAGCGCCTCCAGGAGCGGATTGCGAGGGAACTGCGAGCCTGGGTCGATGCCGGCACCGCTCCGCCGGGGCTGGAGGCGGAGCTGCGGCGGGCGGTCCGGATGGCCAGCGCCCAGCCCGAGGCAGGGGCGGAGGAGGCCCTGGACTTTCGCCATGGGTGGGCCCCGGGCGCCCATCGCCCCGGGGACGTGACGAGCCTCGCCCGGGCCGGGGCGGTCGCCGGCCGGGCCGGAGGAGTGGCCGCCGGACGGGCGGAGTGGTGGCGGACCCTGGCCACCGGTGCGGCCGCGGTGGCCGTGGCCCTCCTGCTCGTGAGCTCCCTGCCGGAGAGCCCGGCCCTGCAGGGGCTGCCGGTGGTGGGCGGGCTGGTGCAGCTTCTCCAGGGTGCGGGGGACGAGGTGCCCCTGGAGCGGGCGGTGACCCGGGACGGGGTCACCCTCCGGGTCCACTCGGTCCGGTACAGCCGGCACGAGACCCAGGTCCGGTGCAGCCTGACCGGTGTCCAGTCCCTGGATCAGCTGGAGACCGGCGACCTGGCCGGGACCCTCCTGGCCGGCACGGAGCCGCTGCCCCTCCGGAAGGTGCAGGTGGACGTCTCCTCCGGCCGGGTGCTGGTCACCTTCGGGGCCGCGCCGCCCCGGGTGCCCCTCATCTACCGGCTCGGGCCCCTCCCGGAGGTCCCGGGGGGCCCCTGGGAGGTGGAGCTGGGCTTCCGACCCTGAGGCGCTCCGGGGCTTGTACGGGAAGGCAGCTCAACAAAGCGGATTGCACAAGGCAACTTGCAAGAGAAGGCAGCCAGCGGTGCTGACACAAGCAGGCAGCCAGCGATGCGCTGGCTGCCTTTTCGCGGGCTGGGTTGGGTGAAGGCTAATCGGCAGTGGGCTTACCGGCCGGTGGTCTACCGGCAGTCGGCGATGGCTGCTTCCTGCTCGCCCACCTGGAGGGTGAAGTGCACGGCGGCCTCGGCTCCGGAGGCGGTCCGGATCCGCTCCACCGTGACGGCAGCGGTGTCGGGGGGAGCCGTGGAGCCGGCCGCCCCGGAGTCCTCCGCCGCGCTCCTGGGCTGGAGGGCGGCAAACTGCCAGTGGGTGGCCGCGACGGTTACCCCGGCCCGGGTGGCGTCGTAACCCTCGGGGAACAGAAGCTCGATGTCGATGCCGGTCGGGCGGAGGTCCGTCACCCGCACGGCGATCCCGTCGGGAGTGGTGCAGGTCGCCGGCTGAGCCGCCGGACCGGACGCTGCCGCCTGAGAAGCCGCCGGGCCGGAGGCTCCTGGCCCAGAGGCCGCCCCACCGGCGGCGGTGCACCCCGTCAGCCCCGCCAGGAGCACGAGCGTCAGGAGGTGCGACACCCGTTTCATCTTCATCCCTGGGTCACCTCCTTTCCTCGTGCTCCTCACCCTAAGAAGGGACGGCCGTCTTCCTGGCAAGGTTCCCGCTGCGGACCGCCTCCAGCCATCCGCCCTGGTCCCGGCCGCCCACGGTCCCCGGGCGGGCCGGGGGCATAGGCTGGGGCAGGAGGACGGGTGGCGGGACATGGCCAGCACAGTCGAAGGGCGCCGATGACGGGCCCTGGCAATCGCAGGCCAGGAATAAAGTGGTCGGTTTTACATCATACTGCCAACGAACAGGATGCCCGCGCCGGACGGGGGCGGGGCGCGGGCGGCGTCAGGAGGTGAGGCGGTGGCCGTCCGGAAGGTGGGACTGGCGCTGGGGGGCGGGGTGGCCCGGGGAATCGCCCACGTGGGGGTGCTCCCGGCTCTGGCGGACGCCGGGGAACCCATCCACTGCATTGCCTGTCTCTTATACAGCTCT
>QGUP01000456.1 GCA_003242505.1 Bacillota bacterium | reverse complement strand
CGGGGCCCGTCGGGTTTGTCGCCTTTGCCGTGCCTCACCTTGCCCGGATGCTCGTGGGCGCGTTGCCCTCTCCGGAGTTCTACCTGTTCTCCGGCGCCCTGGGGGCGCTGCTGGTGCTGGCCGCCGACCTCTTCGCCCAGCACGCCTTGCCGGTGAGCCTGCCGGTGGGCGTCGTTACCGCCGCGCTGGGCGGGCCTTACTTCCTGTTCCTCCTCTACCGGACCAGCGTCCGGCGGTAGGTATCGGACCCCCGGCAGCCGGCGGCCGGGCTTGCCTCCGGCCAGCCGGGCGTCGGCGCCGGGCAACGGCCGAACGTGGGACCTCACCGCGCCTCGGCTGCTTCGGGCCGAGGCTGGGCTGCGCCGAAGCGCGGCCCGGCGGTGGGGTCTCTGCGCGCTCAGCGCCCCTTTGGGGCGAGGGCCCGGCGACGACGGACCGGGGGCCGGCCGGACCGGCGCAGGAACTTCCAAATTTTGTATTTTCGCCCCCGGTTGACTCGAACTTGTGTTCGGTTTATAGTAAGGAGTGTCAGGGGAACATATGTTCGAGTAGCGGGAGGGCTGGATGGTGCGCTGGGTGGCGTACCTGGAGATGCGGGGGCTCTACGCCGCTGCCCACCGGGGGCAGCCGGCGCCCCGCCCCGGCCGGGTGCCGCTGCCGGCGGCCCCGGTGTCGGGGCTGCCGGCGGTTCCGGCGCCAGGTCGGCCGGTGCCTGCCGGGGGCCCGGCGCCGCCCGGCGGCCCGAACCAGGCTATCGTCGTCAGGGTGGCGGAGAGCCCGGGCCTGAACCCGGCCATCGCCACCAGGGTAGCAGAGGGTCCGGACTGGCCGCCCCTCCTGGTGATCCGGGACGGCCGGCTCTGGGACGGTTGCCCCCGGGTCTGGAACCAGGGGGCCCGGGTGGGGATGCCCCGGCGGCAGGCCCTCCGGCAGGTGCCGGGAGCGGCGGTGGCCCTCTACGGGGAGGTGGACTACACCCCGGTCGCCCGGGCCCTGTGGAACCGGCTGGCCGGGTTCTCCGGCTGGGTGGAGCCGGTCTCCGAACACCAGGTCTTCGTCGACCTCTCCGGCCCCGGCGGGCAGCCGCCCCGGCAGGAGATGGCGAGCCTGGTCCGGGCGGCGACGGCCGCGGTGGCCGCTGCCGCCGGGGTGCCGCCGGCAGAGCTCTTCCCCCTGGCGGGGCTGGGGACCAACAAGCTGGTGGCCCGGGCCGCGGCCCTGACCGCCGGGCCGGGCCGGCCGGCGGTGGTGCCCCGGGGGGAGGAGGCCGCCTTCCTGGCTCCCCTCCCGGTGGAGGCCCTGTGGCGGGCCCCCGAGGAGCTGCGGGAGCGGATCGCCCGGCTGGGGCTCCGGCGCATCGGCGATCTGGCCCGGGTGCCCGCGGCCGAGTTGCGGCGGCAGTTCGGCCCCTGGGGGGAGGAACTGGCCCGGTGGTCCCGGGGGGAGGATCCGGAGCCCGTGGCCGCGGCCTGGCCGCTCCGGACGATCCGCCGGCGGATCGCCTTTCCGGAGGGGGCCGCTCCCGCCGACCTGGCCTCGGCTCCGGCCGCCCTGGCCCGGGAACTGGCGGCGGAGCTCGCGGCTCGGGCGGAGGTGGCCCGGGCGGTGGCCCTGGAGGTGGAGTGGGAAGCGGGAGCCGACCGGGCGGAGCAGCGGCTCCCCCGACGGGCCTGGACCGCTGCCAGTCTGGAACTGCCCCTTCAGGCCCTCCTCCGGCAGCTGCTGGCCCGGGGCCCCCGGGGGGGCCGGGTGCTGGCCCTCACCGCCTCTGCCGGGGACCTGCTCCCCGCCGGCCACCGGCAGCTGGACCTCTGGGGGCTGGACCGGGAGAGGGAGGCGGAGCGGCAGGAGCGGCTGGACCGGGCCCTGGGCGTCCTCCAGGCCCGGTTCCCTGCCCGCCGGGTGCAGGTGGGATGGCCGGAGCAGGCCCTGGGCTGGCGGCAGGCGCTGTACGGGTACTACGACCCGCACCGCTGGGCGCACCGGTTCTCCTGAACCACCGGTTCTCCTGAACCACCGGTTCCTGAACCGCCCGGCGGTCTGCCTCCGCTCCGCCCCCTGGCGGGTCCCGCACCTGGAGGGGCGCCGCACGGAGAGGGCGCACCCGGCTCCCCTGAGCAGGCGGGAGGGAGGCGCATGGCCGGATGAGCCGGAACATCGGCCGCCCGGCCCGGCGGGTGGTGCTGGTGCCGGACCCGGTCTACGGCCGGCGCCCGCACCGGATCGGGTGGCGGGATCGGTTCGGCTACGACCACGAGCTGGTGGCGGCGGGGGTCCAGGATGAGTGGCTCGATACCGACTGGGACCCCCACACCATGCGGCTGCGGCAGCGCCGGTACTGGCGGCTGCTCCTGCCCTCCGGCGGGCTGGTGACGGTCTACGAGGAGATGAGCCTGCCGGAGGGCGCCCCCGGGCACTGGG
>QGUP01000455.1 GCA_003242505.1 Bacillota bacterium | reverse complement strand
CCGTCGGGGGTAAGAGGCGTTGGGCGATGGTTGGCCACCTGGAGATCAGGCCGAGGCCAGGGCCTTGCGGAAGGCCAACACGGCCTCCCGGATGTCCGGCGCCTGGAGGATGGCCCCGACCACTGCCACGCCCAGAGCACCGGCCTGGCGCACGGCCGGGACGTCGTCCACCTGGACCCCGCCGACGGCGAGCACCGGCAGGCGGGTCGCCCGGACCACTGCCCGCAGGCCCTCCAGCCCGATCACCCGGGCGTCGGGCTTGGTGGCCGTCGGCCGGAGGGCACCGGTGCCCAGGTAATCCGCCCCGGCCTCTTCGGCCTTCCGGGCCTGCTCGGGGGTCCCCGCCGAGATGCCCAGGATCCCCGACGGCCACAGGCGCCGCACCACCTCGGCGGGGAGGTCGCTCTGGCCGAGGTGGACGCCGTCGGCCCCGGCCGCCAGGGCCAGGTCCAGGCGGTCGTTGATGATCAGCAGGGCGTCGTACCGGGCCGTCAGTTCCCGGAAGGCCAGCGCCAGTTCGTAGGCGGTGCGGGCAGGAGTCCCCTTGGCCCGCAGCTGGACCGTCCGCACCCCCGCCTCGAGGGCGGTTTCCACGATCTTCACGGGATCGCGGTTCCCCGCCACGCCCAGGTCGCAGATCAGGTACAGGGCCAGCTTCTCCTGCCACCCCTCGGGCCGCCGGCCCACCCCGGCGGCCACCGGCTGGATCGCGGGCGCCTGCCCGGAAGGTTGAGCTGTTGCCTCGCTCATGCCTTGCTTCCCTCCTGAAGGGTGATCTGCATCCGTGGATGGTCTGCATCCGGGCCGGGGGGGCTCCCGACCCGCGGGCATGGGCTTACTGCCCGGCCCCGTGGAGTTCCCGGATCCGCAGGCCGTCCGGCCGGGCGGTGCCGGCACCCCCCAGGGCGTGGAGCTCGTCCAGGAACGCGGCCTGGAAGCTCCCCGGGCCCGCGGACCGGGCGGCCGCCCGCTCCGCAGCCAGCCCGTAAACCGCCATGGCCAGGGCCGCGTCCCGGGCCGGATCCTCGGAGCCGGCCAGGAAGATGGCCACCGCGGCCGTGGCCGCACAGCCGCCCCCGGTGACCACAGTCAGGATGGGATGGCCGTTCTCCACGGCCCACAACCGCCGGCCGTCGGTGACCAGGTCGGTGGCCCCGCTGGCCACGACGGCGCAGCCGTACCGGTTCGCGACCTCCCGGGCCGCCTCGGCCACTTCCTCCAGAGGGATGTTCTCGCTGTCCACACCCCGGCTGCGGCCGGCGGCCCGGTCCGGAGCCGCCAGGGCGAGGATCTCGGCCCCGTTGCCCCGCACCGCGGTGACGCCCTCCTCCAGAAGGCGGCGGGAGATCGCCAGCCGCACGGGGGTGAAGCCGGCGCCCACCGGGTCGAGGACCACCGGGACGCCGTTCTGCCGGGCCACCCGCAGCGCGACCAGAGGATCCTCCTGGTCCCGCACCCGCACGCTGCCGATGTTGAGCACCAGGGCGCCGGCCCGGCCGGTGACGGCGGGGAACTCCTCCGGCTCCTGCGCCATGATCGGCGATGCCCCCAGGGCCAGGGTGACGTTGGCCGTCCACTGCATGACCACGAAATTGGTCAGATGGTGGATCAGGGGGCGCATCCGGCGGATCCGGTCCAGGCAGCAGGCCGCTGCTTCGGTCCAGCCCGCCTCCGGGCCGGCCGGCGGTGTGGTCTCTGTCCGGGGTCCGGCGGTGTCAGGCTGGGCGCCGCCAGCCTGCGCAGGGGTTTCTGGCCGATGCATCAGGTTCTCACTCCCTGCTCGTGGTCTGGCGGAGGGCTTCCTCCGCCGAGCCGGTTGTGCGTCGGGACCCGTCAGCCCCGGTCGGAGCCGGGACACCGGGCTCGTCCCAGGGGTAGAAGGGGTTGGTCGGGCCGTGCCCCCGTCCCAGGGGGAAGGCGTGGCGGATGGCGCCGGTGATGTACTGCTTGGCCAGGGCCACGGCCTGCGGCACCGCTTCGCCCCTGGCCAGGTAGGCGGCGATGGCTGCGGAGAAGGTGCACCCGGTGCCGTGGGTGCTGGAGGTGGAGAGGCGCTCGGCCCCCAGTTCCCGCCACTCCTGGCCGTCGTAAAGGATGTCGATGGCCTCAGGGCCATCCTCGTCCACATGGCCGCCCTTTACCACCACCCAGGCCGGACCCATGGCCTTGATCTCCGCCGCGGCCCGGCGGGCGTCGTCCACCGACCGGATGCGCAGGCCCGTCAGCTGCTCGGCCTCGTGGCGGTTGGGCGTCACCACGGTGGCCAGGGGCAGCAGCGTTTCCCGGACGGCGGCCCTGGCCGGTTCGTCCAGGAGCGGGGCTCCGCTCTTGGCGATCATCACCGGGTCCACCACCACGGGGAAGGGGCTCAGGCGGCCGCGCCAGTAGGTGAGCCGCTCGGCGACGGCGGCCACGATGTCCGC
>QGUP01000055.1 GCA_003242505.1 Bacillota bacterium | reverse complement strand
CCCGGGCCCCCCCCCTCCGGGGCCGCCGCGGCCATGGCCGGGGCCGCCCGCCCCGGCCGCAGCGTGCCGCCCGGGGAGAGCTCCCCGGCCACCGCCAGCCCCTCCAGCGGGCCGGCGGGGATCTGCCCGGTGGCCGCCAGCACCCCCAGGGCGATGGCCAGGTCGAAGCCCGCCCCTTCCTTGGGCAGGGCCGCGGGGGCCAGGTTGACCGTCACCCGGCGGGCCGGAAACTGGGCGCCGGCGTTCCGGATCGCCGCCCGCACCCGCTCCCGGGCCTCCCGGATCGCCGTCCCCGGCAGCCCCACCAGATCAAAGGTAGGCAGCCCCGTGCCCACGTCCACCTCCACCGCCACCGGGAGGGCCTCCACCCCGTGGCGGGAAAAGCTGAGGACCCGAGTGAACATCGCCCCGCGCCGCCACACTCCCGTCCAAGGCCGGCCCCGGCTCCCGGCCGCGGTCGCCGCTCTGGCCGCCGGTCGTGATTTCCTTTTTATGGTATGGCGCGGACCCGCTGTGTGTCAATATCTTCCATCAGGAGTGCCCTGGAAGGCGTCCCGGATCCATTCACAGGTCCATTCCCCTGCCCCGGTGAGGGTGAGGGCCAGGACGTCGAACCGGCAGGGCCGGTCGGACCAGCCCCGGCTCTGCAGGAAAAGGCTCGCCAGCCGCCAGAGCCGCTCCTGCTTCCGCCGGTCCACCGCGGCGGCGGGGCTCCCCCACCGGGCGGACCGCCGGGCCTTCACCTCAACAAAGACGACCTGGGGACCCTCCAGGGCCACGAGGTCGATCTCCCCCATCCGGCAGCGCCAGTTCCGGGCCACCACCCGGAGCCCGTGTCCGGTGAGAAAGGCCAGGGCGGCCTCCTCCGCCGCCCGGCCCAGCCGTCCTCCACCCCAGCCCCGGCCACCGGTCATGGGCCTCACTCGTCCCCCGCGGGCCGGACCGGCAAGACGGGGTCCGCTCCCCGGTGCGGGCCCGTCGGCCGGTGGATCGGGCTGGGGCCGTACTTCTCCAGGGCCGCCCGGTGCTCGGGCGTCCCGTATCCCTTGTGGTTGGCAAACCCGTACTGGGGGTAGAGCCGGTCCATCTCGATCATGTACTGGTCCCGGGTCACCCGGGCCACCACCGCCGCGGCCGCGATGGAGCAGGAGATCCCGTCGCCGCCGGCCACCGGCGACTGGGGCTGCCTGACCCCCGGCAGGTGGAGGGAGTCGACCAGGAGGTAGTCCGGGGCGACCGGCAGCGCCTCCACCGCCTTGGCCATGGCCTTGTAGGTGGCCATCAGGACGCTGGACTCGTCGATCCCCTCCGGGTCGGCCATGCCGACCCCCACAGCCACCGCGGTCTCCTGGATCCGCTGGTAGAGCTCCAGCCGCTTCCGCTCCGACAGCCGCCGGTGGTCCTCCAGTCCGGGCAGGTAGACCTCCCCGGGCAGGATCACCGCCGCGGCCACCACCGGGCCGGCCAGGGGGCCCCGACCCGCCTCGTCCACACCGGCGACCAGCCGGTAGCCCATGGCCCAGACCTGCCGCTCGTAGCTGAACATCCGCTCCAGGCGCTCCCGGGCCCGCTGCCACTCCTCCAGCCGGGTCTGGCAATACCGGACCAGCCGCTGTGCGCCTGCCCGGGGGTCCCCGGCCAGGGCGGCGATCACCTCCGGGTAGACCTCCGGCCCCCGCTCCTGGATCAGCTGCTGCAGGCGCTTCAGGCTCATCCGCTTGAGACTGAGCCGCATGCTGGCTGTCCGCCCCCTCCTACCGGTCACCGTCCTGCCGGTCACCGACCGGTCCCCGGGGCCATCGGACCGACCGGCGGGACACCTGGGGGTGGAAGTTCGACACGATTTTTGCAATATCCTGCCCGGGCGGCACCGTTCTGTCAAAAAATCGACATCCGGAACAATGGTCATCCGCAAGAACGGCCCCGGCGCCCACACTCCCGGCGTCCCCATCACCGGGCCACAGGTCCGGGGTCCCCGGGCCCGCCCTCCTTACCGCTCCGCGACCTCGCTCCCGGGTCCGCTGCCCGGCGGCCCCTCCTCCGGCCGCTCGAGGGTAATACGCCCCAGCCGCCCCTCCCGGAGTTCCCGGAGGAGCAAGGCCGCAGCCCGGTCCAGGTCCGGCTGGCCGCCGGCCCGGAGGAGCCCCTTGGCCCGGGCAATGACCGCCAGGTTCTCCTCCGGCTCGGGGGAGAGGGTGGTGAGGCCGAGGCGCTGGGCCAGGGCCGGCCCCACCAGGGGCCACAGCTCGGGCAGGATGCCGCCCGCCACCAGGGTGGGGCTGACCACCTCGTCCTTCACCATGGCCAGGGCGGCAAGCCGGATGCCCTGCCGGAGGTCCGGGATCCGGGGCACGAGGATGCCGGGGGTGTCCAGAAGCTCCACCCCCTTGCCGGCCCGGACCCACTGGGGACCCCGGGTCACCCCCGGCTTCTCCCCCACCGCGGCCCGCCGCCGGCCCACCAGCCGGTTGATCAGGGAGGACTTGCCCACGTTGGGCATCCCCACCACCATCGCCCGGGCCGGCCGGGGGAGCCGCCCCTTGGCCTGGAGGGCCGCCAGGGTCGGGGCAAAGAGCCGGGCCACCGCCGCCAGCACCTCCCCGGTCCCACGGCCGCCCCGGGCATCCAGGGCCACCGCCTCCACCCCCTGCCGCCGGAGGTGGCGGATCCAGGCGGCGGTCGCCTGGGGGTCCGCCAGGTCGGCCTTGTTCAGCACCACCACCCGGGGCTTGCCGCCAGTGATGGCCTCAAGGTCCGGGTTGCTGCTGGAGATGGGGACCCGGGCGTCCACCACCTCGATCACCACGTCCACCAGCTTTAGCTGCTCCTGTACCTGCCGCCGGGCCCTGGCCATGTGGCCGGGAAACCACTGGATCGTCTCGGACATCCGCACCCCCCTCCCACTCCGGGCCGCCCGACGCCACCGCCCTTCCCGGGTCACGCCGGCACCGTGCCCAGTGAGCGCCACGTTGACGCCGATACCTTGCCCAGGGAACGCCGGGACAACCCTGGCGCCTTGCGACGCCAAGGCCGCCACCCCGCGGGGCAACCGAAAGGGGCGGCCAGGGGCCGCCCCGGGTTGGATTCAGTCTCCTACCGCCGCAGCCGGCTGGGGCGGCGGCCCCAGGGTCCCCCAGTCCCCGGGAGGCCAGAACCGGAAGAAGGCTTCCCCCTCGATCCGGTCCAGGGGCACCGGACCGATCAGCCGGCTGTCGCTGCTCACCGGCCGGTTGTCCCCGAGGACCCAGACGGTCCCCGGCGGCACCACCACCGGCGGATAAGACCGGTCGTCCAGGTGGGGGCCGTAGTTCTCCGCCAGGGGGCGGTCGTTGACGAAGACCACCCCTTCCCGGATCTCCACCCGGTCCCCGGCCACCGCGATCACCCGCTTGATGAAGGGCCGGGCGGAAAGCTCCGGCAGGTGAAAGACGATGATCTCCCCGGGCCGGGGCGGCCGCAGCCGGTAGATGAACTTGTTGACCAGCAACCGGTCCCCGTGGTGCAGGTTGGGGAGCATCGAGTCGCCGTCCACCACGTAAACCTGGACCACGAAGGTGCGGACCAGCAAGGCGACCACCAGGGCCGCCAGCACCGTCTCCAGGATCTCCCGGGCGAGGCCCTTGCCGGGCCCGCCTCCCCGGGCCTCCGGGCCGGGCCGGCTGCCCTGGGCCCCCGGAGCCGGCCCAGGCTCCGGCGGCGCCCCGGTCGGCCCCCGGGGGGAACCCCCGGGCCCCGGCCCCTGTCCGGCTGCCGCAACCGGGCGCCAGCCGCCGCTGCCGGCGGTCTCCGCCACCCAAATCCCTCCTCTGCGGAACCAGGGCAACAGAACCAGGGTGCAAAGGAAAGATGCGCCGGGCGGAGAGGCCCGGCGCCACTCGTTACCGCTCCCGCTCCTTGATCCGAGCCGCCTTACCGCTCAGATCCCGCAGGTAGTAGAGCTTGGCCCGGCGGACCTTACCACGCCGGGTGACCTCGATCTTCTCGAGGCGGGGGGAGTGAACCGGGAAGGTCCGCTCCACGCCAACACCGTAGGAGACCCGCCGCACGGTGAAGGTCTCCCGCACCCCGGACCCCTGGCGCTTGATCACGACACCCTCGAAGACCTGGATGCGCTCCCGGTTGCCTTCGATGACCTTGACGTGGACCCGTACGGTGTCGCCGGGGCGGAAGTCCGGAATATCGGTGCGCATCTGCTCCTGCTCAAGTTGCCGGATGATGTCGGACACCTGTTGTCCCCCCTCCAGTCCGGGCGTTCGTGCCGCTCGGCCCCGCGACAGAGGACCGCCCGCAAATCAACGGCATTAGTATAGCAAAGGCTGGTTACAGGGGCAATAGCCGCCCCGGCCCAGGGCTCCCGGTCCCGGCCCGGGCCCGGCCCCTTCCCGACCCGGGCAGGGCCCCGGGCAGGCCTCGGATCAGGCCCCCTCCTCCGCCTCGATCTCCGCCAGGAGTTGCCGGTCCTCCTCGGTAAGGGGAGCCGTCCGGAGCAGGTCCGGCCGGAGCCGCCGGGTCCGGCGCAGGGCCTCCTTCCGGCGCCACCGGGCGATGGCCCGGTGGTCCCCCCGGAGGAGCACCTCGGGCACCCTGAGCCCCCGGAACTCCGGCGGTCGGGTGTAGGACGGCCCTTCCAGGAGGCCCGTGGCGAAGGAGTCGTCCTGGGCGGACTGCTCATCCCCCAGAACCCCGGGGACCATCCGGCTGATCGCGTCGATCATCACCAGGGCGGGAAGTTCCCCGCCGGTGAGGACGTAATCGCCGATGGAGACCTCGTCGGTCACCAGGAGCCGGACCCGCTCGTCCACGCCCTCGTACCGGCCGCAGATGAAGATCAGGTGCTCCTCCTGGGCCAGTTCCCGGGCGTAGGCCTGGTCGAACCGCCGGCCGGCGGGGTCCATCAGCAGGATCCGGGGCCGCCCCCCGGGGGGCGGACCGGTGAGCCCCTCCGGGGGCACCACCTCCCGATAGGGCCCCTGGCGGATGGCGTGCTCCACCGCCAGGAAGATCGGCTCGGGCTTCATCACCAGGCCGACGCCGCCGCCGTAGGGGTAGTCGTCGGTGATCTGGTGCCGGCCCGGGGCAAAGTCCCGGATGTTCACCACCCGGATGTCCAGGAGGCCCTTCTCCCGGGCCCGCCCGAGGATCGCCTCCTCCAGGGGGCCGTAGCACAGGGCGGGGTGGATGGTGAGGAGGTGGATCAGCATCGGCCAGCCCCCTTCCGTCCCCCGGGCCCGGGCTCAGGGGTCGAGGAGCCCCGGGATCGGCTGGATAACCACCCGCTGCCCCTCGAGGTCCACCGCCTGGACGAAGGCCCGGACCATGGGCACCCGGGCGGTGCGGCCGTCGGCAAGCTCCAGGACCAGGAGGTCCGAGGCCGGCGCCGGCTCCACATCCACCACCCGGCCCAGCAGAACCCCCCCGGGGTCCTCCGCCCGCAGGCCGATGAGTTCAAAGGTATAAAAGGTATCTTCGGGCAGCGGGTGGGCCTGCTCCCGGGGGACCTCCAGGTAGCGCCCCCGGAGCTTCTCCGCCTCGTCCCGGGTCTCGACCCCGCTGATCTTCAGCACCGGCATGGTGCCGCCCCGGGTGAACCCCAGACACTTGACGGCCCGGGGGGTCGGCTCGTCGCCGATGTAGACCTGGGTCAGCCGGGCCCAGCGTTCGGGGAAGTCGCTGAGGGACTGGACCCGGACCGCGCCCCGGACCCCCTGGGGCGCGACGATCCGTCCGATCCGGACCCGGGGCGCCGGTCCCCCACGGGCTGCGCCGGTTTCCCGTCCCCCACGGTCTTCTCCGGTCATGGCTGGCTAACCCCTCCGGATCGCGATGATCCGGCCGTCCTCGACCACGATCTCGGTGGCCAGAAGGCTTTCCAGGTCGTCGCCGACCCCCACCTCGGCCACCGCCTGGACCGTCCCCTGGAGGATCTCGCTGCCCAGGGGCAGCGCCTCGATCTCCCGCAGCCGCTCCAGAAGCGCCTCTTTCTCCGCCTGCCGCTTCTGCTTCTCCAGATCCACCGCCTGGCGGAGCTGAAGTTGCTGCTGCGGGGTCATGTTGGTCATGGTCAGCTGGGCGCGCTTCAGCTGGGTCTCCAGCTCCTGGACCTCCAGGTCCAGTTGCCGGACCTCCGCCTCCACCTCTTGCTTCAGCCGGGCCTTCAAGGCCGGCGTCACCCGGGCCCGGACGGTGACCGGGCGCAGAATCTGAATCTTGTTGTTCACGGCACAAACTCCACCTGAACCCGGCGGCCGTCCCGGACAGCCGCGGCCTTGACCACCGTGCGGATCGCCCGGGCCACCCGGCCCTGCCGGCCGATGACCTTGCCCATGTCCGCCGGTGCGACCCGGACCTCCAGGACCAGGCTGCGGGCCGTCTCCTTGCTGGTGACCGCCACCTGGTCAGGCTGGTCCACCAGGGAACGGACCAGGACCTCCACCAGTTCCTTCACCCTGGGCACCCCCTGCTCCCCCCGCCGGGGGGACTCCCCCAGCAGACCCCGACGCCGGCCTGAGGTCAGACCCCGTCGCCGGCCGGAACTACTTGTTGCTCTCCGCCAGCTTCTTCAGGATGCCGGCCTTGGAGAGCAGGGCCCGGGCGGTGTCGGTGGGCTGGGCGCCCCGCTTCAGCCAGGCGATGGCCTTCTCCTCGTCCACCTTGATCACCGCCGGGTTCTTGGTCGGGTCGTAGTACCCGAGCTCCTCGACGAAGCGGCCATCCCGGGGGGAGGTCTCCTCCGCCACCACAAACCGGTAGAAGGGCTTCTTGTTGGAGCCGTGCCGCTTCAGGCGGATCTTGAGCGCCATCTTTCACATCACCTCCTGCCGCGCTGGGCGGCCAACGGTTGTAGGGTTACGAATGAATCATGTATCCTGCCGGCGCCGGCAGGGCCGGCGGGCCGGCAAGGGTAGCGACCAGGTCGTCAGCGCCCGGGTCCCAGCCGTCAGCGCCTGGGTCCCAGGAAGGGCAGCCCCGGCAGCCGGCCGAGCTTGCCCATCCGCTTCTTGAGTTGCTTCTCCATCCCCGCGAACTGCTTCATCAGCTTGCGGGTCTCCTCGAACTGCTTGAGGAGCCGGTTGACGTCGGCGATGGTGGTGCCGGAGCCCCGGGCGATCCGGTGCTTGCGCCGGGTGTCGATGATCTCCGGGTGCCGGCGCTCCTCGACGGTCATCGAGTTGATGATCGCTTCCATCCGCCGGAGCTCCTTCTCGCCCACCTGGAGGTTCTCCGGCAGTTGCTTCTTGATCTGGTCGAACCCCGGCAGGAGGGCGAGCCACTGGTCGATGGGGCCGAGCTTCCGCATCTCCCGGAGCTGCTCCCGGAAGTCCTCCAGGTTGAACTCGGCCCGCTGCACCTTCTGCTGCAGCTCCAGGGCCTTCTGGGCGTCCAGGGCCGCCTGAGCCTTCTCGATGAGGCTCAGGACGTCCCCCATGCCCAGGATCCGGGAGGCCATCCGGTCGGGGTGGAAGGGCTCGAGGGCGTCGAGCTTCTCTCCCACACCGACGAACTTGATCGGCTGGCCGGTGACAGCCCGGACGCTGAGGGCGGCGCCGCCCCGGGTGTCCCCGTCCAGCTTGGTCAGGATCACCCCGGTGATCCCAAGCTGTTGGTGGAACTGCTCCGCCACGTTCACCGCGTCCTGGCCGGTCATCGCGTCCACCACCAGCAGGACCTCGTGGGGCCCGACCGCGTCCCGGATCCGTTGGAGTTCGGCCATCAGCTCCTGGTCGACGTGGAGCCGCCCCGCGGTGTCGACGAGGACGTAGTCCAGGCCCTGGGACCGGGCGTGGGCCACCGCCTCGGCGGCGATCCGCACCGGGTCCTCCTGCCCCAGGCTGAAGACCGGCACCCCGGCCTGCTCCCCCAGCACCTGGAGCTGCCGGATGGCCGCAGGGCGATAGATGTCCGCCGCCACCAGGAGCGGCCGCCGGCCTTGCTTTTTCAGCAGCACCGCCAGCTTGGCCGCGTGGGTGGTCTTCCCCGCCCCCTGGAGGCCCGCCAGCATGATCACGGTGGGCGGCTGGGGCGCCACCGCGAGGCGGGCGGCCTCGCCGCCCATGAGGGCGGTCAGCTCCTCGTGGACGATCTTCACCACCTGCTGGGCCGGGGTGAGGCTCTCCATCACCTCGGCCCCCACCGCCCGGGCGGAGACCCGGTTGACGAAGTCCCGGGCGACCTTGAAGTTGACGTCCGCTGCCAGGAGGGCCCGCCGGACCTCCCGCATCGCCTCGGCGACGTCTTCCTCGGTCAACTTCCCCTTGCCCCGGAGCCGGCGCATGACCTCCTGGAGCTTCTCGGAGAGCCCTTCGAACATTGCCATCTCTCCTCACCCCCTGTCCGGCGGGGGATCGGCCGGCAGCAGCAGTTGCCGGATCAGCCCCTCGGCCGCCGCAATCGCCGCGGCCGCGGGGGCGTCCTCGCCCACCAGGGCCCGGGCCGCCTCCAGGTGCGAGCAGGCCTCCCTCAGGATGGCCTGCTGGCGGAGGTGCTCCGCCACCAGTCCCAGCCGGTTCTCCATCTCCTGGAGCGCCGCCTCGGCCCGCTTGATCTGGTCGTGGACCGCCTGCCGGGAGACCTGCTCCGCCTCGGCGATCTCCCCGAGGGAGAGGTCCTCCTGGTAGTAGGCCCGCATCAGCGCCTGCTGCCGGGGGGTCAGGAGCGGCCCGTAGAAGTCCAGCAGGAGGGCCATGCGCTCCAGGTCTTTCATGCCGCCGCCCCCTTGTCAAGTACAGCTACTTGACAGGCCGCGGAGACCATTCTACCCTGCGGCCCCGGGGCTGTCAAGGGGCATTGGCTGACGCGCCCTTCCGCTCCCACCGGTCCCGGTCCCGGGTCTCGTACTTGGCCATCACCCGCCGGAAGGCCTCTTCCAGGTCGACCCCGAGCTGGTTCGCCAGGACCGCCACCACGAAGAGGATGTCCCCCAGCTCCAGGGCCAGGTCCCGGTCCGCCTCCGTGGGCTTCTTGGTTTTGGGGCCAAACCGGGCGTTCAACTCCCGGGAGAGCTCCCCCACCTCTTCCACCAGCCGGGCGAGGTTGGCCAGGGGCGGCCAGTAGCCCTCCTTGAACTGGCCGATCCACGCGTCCACCGCCCGCTGCACGTCCCTGAGCTCCATCGGCTGCCGACCTCCGCTGGCTGCAATCCCAGGCGACGACCCGGCCGGGGCCCCCGGCTGACCTGGGGCTACGGGCCAGGCCGGGGCCCCGCTACCCCTCGAAGAGGGCCGCGACGAACTGCCGGGGGTCAAAGGGCTGCAGGTCCTCCAGCCCCTCGCCGACGCCGATCCACTTGATGGGGATACCCTCGGCCTTGCGGACGGCGATCACCACCCCGCCCTTGGCGGTGCCGTCGAGCTTGGTGAGGGCGATGCCCGTCACCCCGGCCACCTCCTTGAAGAGCCGGGCCTGCTGGATCGCGTTCTGG
>QGUP01000454.1 GCA_003242505.1 Bacillota bacterium | reverse complement strand
CACCTGGATCCACAGGGGGGTGCGGCCCTCCCGGACCCCCGCCTGCAGCCGCTCCATCCCGGCGGGGTCCAGGTCCCGTAGGGCGGGGTGGTCGCCGGACGGAGCGGCGGGAGCGACGGGAGCGCCGGAGGCGGCGGCAGCGCCGGAAGCGCCGGCGCCCGCTCCGGCTCCGGTTCCGCCCCCGGCGGGGGCCGCCTCTCCCGAGCCGCCGGCGGCCGCCAGGGCCGCCAGCACCTCACCGGTGTCCACCCCCGTGGGCTCCCCGGTGGCGATCTCCTCCTTGAAGGCCTTCAGCACGTCGAGGCAGGCAAAGAGGGCGTCGACGATCTCGGTGCTGACCGCCAGCTGCCCCTTCCGGATCCGGTCCAGCAGGTTCTCCATCCCGTGGGTGACCTCGGCCATGGGTCGGTGCCCGAGGGTGGCCGAGGACCCCTTCAGGGTGTGGGCCGCCCGGAAGAGTTCGCGCAGCGCCTCGGCATCCTGGGGATCCCGCTCCAGCCGCAGGATCTCCTCTTCCATGATCTGGATCAGTTCCTCTGCCTCGTCGAGAAAGACCCGGATATCCTCCGGCGAGGCGTCAAACTCCAGCGGCATGGCGACCCCCCTCGATCCGGGACTTGCGGTCTTCCCGGGCCAGCACCGCCCCCAGGTCCAGAAGGATGATCAGCCGCTCCCCCACCCGGGCCACCCCCCGGATGAAGTCCCCGTCCCGGCGCACCATCACCGGGGAGGGGGGCTCGATGCTGCCCACCGGGACCCGCACCACCTCCGAGACCCCGTCGACCACCATCCCGACGGTGCCCAGCTCCCCCTCCAGCACCGCGATGCGGCTCGCCTCGGTGAGGGGGGCCGGGGGCTGGCCCAGCCGCCGGCGCAGGTCGATGACCGGGATCACCCGGCCCCGGAGGTTGGTCACCCCGAGGAGGTAGGCCGGGGTCCGGGGGACAGGGGTGATCCGGTACTCCTGGGCCCGGACCACCTCCCGGACCGCCTGGATGTCCGCGCCGTAGAGCTCATTCCCCAGCTGGAAGACCACCAGCTGGACCTCTGCCTGGGGAGCCCCCGGGCTGCCCGGGGGGTTGCTTCCCGGGGGGTGCTGGGTCAGATGCTGGGCCGGTCCGTGGGCCGGAACTGCCTGCGCCACCTGTGCATCTCCCCTCATCCGGTCTCCTGGATCTGCTCCTGGCTCTGGGCCACCGCGGCCTGACCTTCCCCGACCACCCGCTCCAGGTCCACCAGGACCACCAGGTCGTCCCCCCGGTGGAAGACCCCGACCACCAGGGGGTCGTCGGAATTCCGAAAGGCCGGCGCCACCGGCTGGACGGCGCCGTCGGCCAGGGTCAGGACCTCGGTGACCGTATCGACCACCATGCCGGCCACCTGCCCAGCGATCTCCACCACCAGGATCCGGGACTGGGCATCGGGCACGGACCGGGCCCGGCCAAAGCGCCGGCCCAGGTCCACCACGGGGATCACCTCGCCCCGGAGGCTGAGGACACCCTCCACGTGGGGTGGACTCCCCGGCAGAGGCGTGGGCCGGGTCCAGGCCACCACCTCCCGGACCTGGCCGATGGGTACGGCGTAGAACCCCTCGCCGACCCGGAAGACCACCACCTGTTCCGCCAAGGCCACCTGTCACCCCCGCTGCGGCGGGCCGGGCCGGCGAACCCTCCGGGCCGCCGGCCGCACCGCTCGCGATCTCTGGCAGTCATTCCACACAAGAGTTGGAAAGTCCTTCTATAGAACTTTACCAAGTAAGAAGATACCGCCCTCGCCAGGGATGCCGCCCTCACCAGGGGTACCGCCCTCACCGGGCAACAATCAATCGGCTTAACATAACTATAGCGAAACCGTTGAGAAACAAAAAAGAGGGAGCAGGTCAGCGGACACCGGTGTGCCCGAAACCGCCTGCTCCCCGCTCTGTCTCGGCGATCTCCAGGGTCGGCTCCAGCTGGGCCTGCACCACCCGGCTGAAGACCAGCTGGGCGATGCGGTCGCCCCGGCGGACGGTGAAGGGTTCCCGGCCGAGGTTGACCAGGATCACCCCAATCTCCCCCCGGTAGTCGGCGTCGATGGTCCCCGGGCTGTTGAGGCAGGTCACCCCGTGCCGGAGGGCCAGCCCGCTCCGGGGGCGCACCTGGGCCTCGAACCCCGGGGGCAGTTCCAGGATCAGCCCCGTGGGAATCAGGGCCCGGTCCCCCGGGGCGAGGACCACCGGCTCGGTCACCGCGGCGGGCAGGTCCATCCCCGCGGCCTGGGGGGTCATGTACCGGGGCAGGGGCAGGTCCTCGGTGCCCGGGCAGCGGTAGACCCGGATCCGCACCCGCTCCATCGGCGGTTACCCCACCCCCCGGGGCCGGGCCGGGGGCCCCCCGGGGCGCCGGTCCGGGCCCGGGTGGCCGGCCCGGGGCCCCCGGGCCCGGGGACAGCC
>QGUP01000054.1 GCA_003242505.1 Bacillota bacterium | reverse complement strand
TGGTAGCCCTGGCGGTGGCTCTGTCCACGGGCCTGTACGCCACCCACACCATGGTGCCGCCCACCCCGGGTCCCCTGGCGGCGGCCGGCAACCTGGAGGCGACCAACCTCGGGCTGGTAATCCTCATCGGCATGATCGCTGCCATCCCGCCGGCGGTGGCCGGGTACCTGTGGGCGATGCGCTTTGCCCGGGCGGCGACGGGCGGGGCCGGGGCGGCGGCCGGGGCTGGAGCCGGAGGGACGGCTGCCGCAGGCGGGGCGGCGAACGGTGGAGTCGGGGCGGCGACGACTGGGGCCGGGGCGACAACTGGCGGGGCCGGGGCGGCGGCGGGCGACGGCGGGGCGCAGCCGGCGGAGGCCCGGCTCACCTGGGAGCAGCTGAAGGCCCAGTACGGGACGCTCCCGAGCCCTCTGGCCGCCTTTGCGCCCCTGGTGGTGCCGATTCTCCTCATCGCTCTCTCCTCGGTGGCCAACTTCCCCAGCCAGCCCTTCGGGAGCGGCGCCCTGAAGGCGTTCCTGAACTTCGTGGGGACCCCGATTACGGCGCTTCTCATCGGCATCGGCCTCTGCTTCTTCCTGGTGGAGAAGGTCGATGAGAAGGTCCTAAGCGGGTGGATCGGCGCCGCCATCAAGGACGCTGCGGCGATCCTGGTCGTCACCGGCGCCGGCGGAGCCCTGGGCAAGGTGCTGCAGGTGACCAACATCGGCCAGTACCTGGGTGAGACCCTGGCTCAGTACAACCTGGGGATCTTCCTACCCTTTGTGATCGCCGCCGCAATCAAGACGGCCCAGGGTTCTTCCACCGTGTCGCTGGTGACCACCTCCGCCCTGCTGAAGCCGATGCTCGGTTCCCTCGGCTTTGAGAGCGAGATGGGCAAGGCGCTGATGGTGATGGCCATCGCCGCGGGCTCCATGGTGGTCTCCCACGCCAACGACAGCTACTTCTGGGTGGTCTCCCAGTTCTCCGACATGGACGTGACCACCGCCTACCGGGCCCAGACGATGGGGACTCTGATCCAGGGCATCGTCGGGATGCTGTGGGTCGCGGTGCTGGCGATGGTGCTGATGTGATGCTTCTCAAGGGCCTGATGTCACGCTTCTCGAAGGCCTGATGTCTCGCTTCTCAAGGGCCTGATGTCCGTTTGGCCGCTCAGGGCCTGGTGGGCCGGAGCGGCGGGGCACGGGCCGGCCAGAGGCCTGCCGGCCTGCGCCGTGGGCGGTCCCACCGTTGTGACGCCGAATGAGGAGGTAGTCTGGATGTCCGCTCTCTGGGCTGTTCTCCTCGCAGTGCTGCTGGTAGTGGGACTCGCCTACGCCTCCCGCTCGGCCAGGCGGCGGGCTGTGGGTGTCGCCTGCGCCCTCGTGGCTCTCGCCGTGGGCGGGTTGGGGCTCCTCTACCTGACCCTTCCGTCGGTGCGGGTCCTGGCCGATACCTGGCTGCGTCCGGTTGCGGAGCACATGGTCCTGGAGGAGGGGGCGCCGAGGCTCCCCTTACCGCCGCAGACCGCCCTGCGTTATCGCTTTTCCGCCTCCGGCGCCACCTACTTCTCCCGCCTGCGCCGGGAGGCGTGGTGGGTTTCTACCGCCAGGCCGCCCGGATGGTGGCGATGGACGTGGGCGACCGGGCGACGCACCTCACCGTCGAGCACGAGGGGAAGACCTATCTCCTCACCGTCACCCCGGCCCGTTCCGTTGGGGTGGACCTCCAGGTCGACCTGCGGGAATGAGGCCCCGCGTCACGAGGTCGGCGAGGGGGACTGCCTCAGTCCCAGTACGTGGCCCTCTGCGGTCCTCACCGCTGCGATCCGCATACCGCCGCCGACGTCGGTGATCGGCTGTTGCACCTCTGCGCCGGCGTCGAGGAGCTGTTGGAGCGTCGCCCGGATGTCCTTCACTTCCCAGTAGACGACCGGCCCAGTCATACCCCTGCTGTGGCCGTGGGGATCCAGACCTACCTCCAGGTCTCCGATCCGAAACCCGACGTAGTACGGCTGGTCCGCATAAGGCGTTATGCCCAGGAGCTTGCCGAAAAGCGCCTTTGCCACCGCCAGGTCCCTGACGGGGTACACGATGACTGTCCGGATAGCAGACATCCTGAAGACCTCCTCACATGGGCGGGTCGCAGCGGTGGGGTGCAGCGGTCCATCTGCTGTCCCCGGGTCCCGTCCCAGGGCTTAGGCGTGGCCATCGACCGCCGCGACCCCTTCGCCGTACCCGTCTCGAACCATAGAGTTGTCCATGAGTGGTGGTCACGATTCTGACTTGGCGTCGGTGGGCGCTGGGTGGCGCCCAGGGAGTGCCCCTGGGGCGCGAAAAAGCGGGGCGGAGGACCGGTCCTGCCGCCCCAAGGGAGACGAAGGCCCGGAAGGCTCGCCCTGCCCGCGTGGCCCGTGGCTGCCCATCATCCATGTTTGCAGGGGGTTGCAGCACGAGTCACGGTCTCGCTCACGGGCGTGCAGCCCGGGCCCGGTTCGTCCCGGCCATGCCCCTGCCGAGTCGTCAAGCCTTTGCCCGGCTGCGTTCGTAAAGCTCGATGAAGCGGTCTACCGGCAGGAGCGCAACCGCCTTGCCCACCAACTCCAGATCGAGGTCCTCCAGTCGCTTGAACCGGACGCAGCTCTTGCCCATGTCCAGCTTCTTGCCCCGCTTCTTGTGTTCCTCCCGGAACCAGTTGGCGTGACTTTCATCGCCGTAGATGCCCATCAGGTAGAGGGAGATGTAGTTCTTCTGGGCGGCCAGCGCCACGTAGGCGAGGGGCTGGCCGTTGTAGGTATTGGGGTACCTGCTCAGAGGAACCACATAGCTAATCATCCCGTATTGCATCGTCTCCTCGTAGCCTTCGGGCAGGTTCTCCAGAATGACCCGGCGAACGGCCTCCACGGTCGTGCGGCGTTCCTCCGCCAGGCTCTCGAGGTACTCTTCCACGGTCCGCGCCTGGCTCTGCATGCGTGTCCGCTCCTTTCAGGCGCAACGGTACGGTGCCTGCAGTATTCCCCGCGCTGCGGTCGATCTCCTGGCATATCGTCAACGCGGCGAACCCAACCCTGCTCGGCGGAGGCGGCGTCGACGGCGCCATACACCGCGCAGCCGGCCCGGAACTCCTGGAGGAGTGCCGGACCCTTGGCGGTGCGCGCCCGGGGGAGGTGAAGATGACCCGGGCCTACCGCCTCCCGGCACGGGCCATCGCCCACGCCGTCGGGCCTGAAAGCTGCTGACCTCCTGGCGGTGAGTTCAACCAATCCTGGCCTCAATACGTCAGATGTGCGATAAGCCGCCCGCGGCCTGAAATGGACCGTGGGCGGCTTTGAGTTGTGAGTTCATTCGGTGGTGGCACGGGGGCTAGAGGTCCCCCAGGTGTCGCAGCGGCATGACTGGAACCAAGTTGGTGCGAAGGAGGATAGCGGCGTTGGATGAAGAATATTCCATCCAAAGTGAAAGTATCGCGAGCTCCCCGGCGAGGCCGCCGGGTGAGGTGGGAGAGGAGCGGGTCGATGTGTCTCTGCCTTTTCGTTGGGCTGTGACTGCATCTGTGCTGGTGGCCGGCATTGTGACGGCCGTGGCCGGAGTGCCGTCTCAGGCCCTGGCCGGTGACCCAGGGCGTTATGCCGACCGGGCCTCCTGGCCCGAGTGGGCATCCATCACCAGTGACCCGCACCGGCTCTACCCCGTCGAAGGAGAACTGGTCGACGCCATCCGGTTCGAAATTGTACGCGGCTACCCCGTCGAGCCAAAAGACCCCCTTGGGTACGAGGACCGTGAGTTCCGGTTCTACCAGCCCATGACCCGGGCCGAGTTTGCCACTATGCTTTCCCGCTCCCTGGCTCTGGCGGAGGACGGATCGCCTGCCCAGTGGTACCAGCCGCACATCGCAGCCCTGCAGCAGCGGGGCATCATTCCGGCTGGTGCCAGTAGCGACTGGCATGTGCCTATCAGCCGGCGGGAAGCGGGGCAGTGGATGGGCCGGGCGGCGGAGGTGTTCAAGGCGGATAGCGACCGGGACCTGCGGGCCTTTGTCGATGTGGACGACCCGCTGATTCTGCGGGCACTGCGGGCGGGCATTGTCATCGGGACAGGGCAGGGGCGGTACGAGCCGGACCGGACCCTGATTCGGGGCGAGGCGGCGGTGATGCTCTTGCGTCTGGCCCGGGCGATGAACAGTCTGGGCCACGCCGAGGACCCGGAGGTGTTCAAGCAACTCACAGAAATCATCAAGGAGGCGGACCGCCAGGGCACCGAGCGAGGGCGGCGGGGGTCCTTGCAGAGGCAGTTCGTACCCGTGGAGGCGGCGGGGATTCTCACGCAGGAATTTGCGGACTACCTCCTGTGGCGGAATCGGGATGCCTACTTGAACGCACCGGAGTTTATCTGGGGCTGGCAGGTGAATGTGGAGGAAGCGTACCGGTTTGAGGCAGTGGAGATTCACGACAACATCGCCGTGGTAAAGGTGGAGGGGGCTGTCGACTATTACCGAGCTGACGCTCCCGACAAGCCGCAGGAGCGTTGGTACTATGACGGTTTGCAGTTTTTCATCCGCCGGAATGGGAAGTGGCTGCTGTGTGCAGCCGAGTAAGGGGGCGTTCCCGATGAAACTGGGTGTACAGCAGAGGGGTCTCGCCTTGCTGCTGTCAACGATTATGTTCAGTTGTGTTCTGGTCCCCGGACAGGTGGAGGCAATAGGGGAAAGGAAGCGCTCACCCGAGAACCGCACACCCTCCCCCGGCGACTGGGCCTGTGTGGAAAAGCATGCCCCCTACTACTCCTACCAAATCCCGGTCCTCTTCCAGGACGCCTCCAGCGGTACCCCGAAGCTCATCGGTTGGGGCTACGCAGATACCTGCGTGGCAAGCGATTCACGCGTGGGCGACGGCTACGCCAGCATCATGGAGGTTCACGACTTTTGGCATCCCGACTTTCAGCAGCGCGTGGGGGCAATACAGGACCTGGTTCGGATAGCCGAACTGCTCCCGGAAGTGGAGTCGATTCGCAAGAACGGCTATGACCTCCCTATCCCCAACTTCACCGCCGAATCGGCGCGTGCCGTCTACCTTGACCCGGACTGGGTCCTGGCTCAGGAGGGCAAGGATGAGGATGAGAAGGTCTGCTCCCGCAACGTCTGCCCCGGCATCCCACCTGAACTGGGCGAGATCCTGACCGCTGCCGGGTTCCTCTCAACGACTGACACCCAGGGCCACCGGCGCTGGCTCATCTACTCCTCTCGCGGCATCGTGGCCCGACGGGGCACTGCCGCCGTCGCTTTCTTCAACGCGAGGGGACACAACGACTTCTATGTACACCGGCCCGCGTTTGAGATCGAGGGCGGGGGCGGCATCGCGCGGGTGATGTTGAATCCGGTGGATCTGTCGTTGCGTGAGATCCCCCCGTCGGTGTTGGTCGCTCCTGACGGCACGGCCCGCATTCCTGCCCTTGTCGTCAACGAGTCGGTTCATCAACACAGGACTTCCCTCGTGTGGCGGTACCGGGGCGAGGCGCTGTGGCGGCCGGCGGAGAGCTACCGCTGGCGCTATCAGGGGGAAAGCACCTGGCGCCCGGGGAACACCCCCATCGAACTTCCCGCTGGCACGGCCCGATTTGGAGAGGACATGGACCCCGGCGTGGCGCCCATCGAGGTGCTGCTCCAGGATGTCCAGCCCGGCCTGGAGGTGGAACTTCGCATCAACCCTGACCCGGACAATCCCCGGCCGGCGGAGGTCGCGTTTAACGAGAACAGCGACCCGAAGGGCGATGCCTACGCCAACAATTTCGGCTTCACGTTGTTGCAAGGGGTGGCGCCCAACCTCACGGCGCTGGACATCTGGTACAGCCCGACCCCGGTCTACCCTGGCGACCGGGTGGGACTGTCGGTAGCGGTGCGCAGCGACTCTTCCACCGGCTGGACCGAGCCGGTGGATGCCGAGGTGGTCTGGTACGTCGATGGCAAGGCCGTGGGGACAACTCCGGTGCCGGGGCTCAAGCCCGGGGAGGAGCGGCGGGCAAACCTGCCGGCGGCCTTCACTGCCCCCGATGCCCCGCGGGTGGTGGTGCGGGCGGTGGTAACGCCGGTGGACAAGGAGACCAACATCCCCGACAACACCGCGGAGCGGGAGATTCCCATCCAGAAGCCTGACCTGACCATCAGCCTGCAGGGTCCGGAGATGATTCTGGCGGACGACCACCAGATGAAGGTGGTGGTTCAGGTCCGTAACGCCGGCAAGCGCACGCTGGAGCCGAAGGTGACCCTCAGCCTGAACGGCAGCGTGGTGTGGTCCGACGTGGTGCCGGTACCGGCAGATGGCCAGGCGAGCCGACTGGTGACGGTGCCGCTCTCTGCGCTGGGGTCGTCGGTGACTTTGACGGGGGTGGTGGACCCGGGGAATGCGATTGCGGAGTCGAACGAGGGGAACAACCAGGCCACGTTGACCATTCCGGTGCGGTCGGAGCCGCCGCCGGCGGACCTCGAGGCGTGGCTCATCGGAGGGTAGAGCCGCCTCGTCCGGGCCGGCGCCCTGGAAGCACCACGCGGACCGCCTCCGGTGTGGCCGGGCGGCCGGCAAAAAAGGGGACCAGGGCCTACGTGGCCCTGGTCCTTTCCGTTCGGCGCAGCGGGGACCACTGGCAGTCCCCCCGGCCTTTACTCCTCCTGCGGCATCGACTTGATCCAATCTGCGATGGCCTTAATCACGTACTCAGGCACGTTGGCCGGAACCATGTACTCCGCAAACGTGCTCATCTCGCCCTCGCCCTCGGTAAACAGGTGGTTCAGCTTCGGGAAGAGCTGGAACGTGACGTTCGTCCGCTGGGCGAGGTCGGCCTGGAAGCTCTCAAACTCCGACACTGGCACCTGGAAGTCACGCCCGCCCTGCAGGAAGAGCACCGGCCGCGTCTCTTCCTTCAACAGTTCGGACGCCCTGGGCACCAGGTCGTGCCAGTAGTGGGGCGTGCCCAGCAGGTAGCCCTCGGGCGGATTCTCCGGGTCGAAGGCGGGGTCCCGCAACAGCTCCACCTGCGCCTTGATGAAGGCGAGTTGCTGGGGCGGCACCTGACCGGTCTCGACCATGATCTGGTTCTGCGCCAGGAGCGTGTCGAGCACGCTGTTGGCCGCCGCCAGGGCGATGCCGCCCCGAATCAGGCCGTCCTTGTCCTGGGCCAGGATGCGGGGCAGGATTAGCCCTCCCAGGGAGTGGCCCAGGACGTAGATCTGGTTGGCGGCGATGCGCTCGTCGGCCGCCAGGAGGCGCACCGCTGCGAGGGCGTCCTCAATCGACTCCTCCTGCACCGTGAACTTCGGGATGGCGCCGAACTTCTGCGAGTGGACGAAGGTGCGCTTGTCGTAGCGCAGGGTGGCGATGCCGTGCATGGCCAGGCCCTGGGCCAGGTCGCGGAAGGGTTTCACGGCGTAGATCGTCTCGTCCCGGTCGTGGGGGCCCGAGCCGTGAACCAGCACCACCGCGGGGAAGGGCCCCTCGCCGGCGGGCAGCGTCAGCGTCCCGGGCAGGGCCCAGGGGGCCTCACCCACGACGACCTCTTCCTCTATGAAGGCCGTGGGGTCCGCGTACGGAGGATCGCCCGCGGGTTGGACGGGGGTGTAGGTGTTGAGGTGGAAGTCATCCACCAGCCCGTCCTTATCGAATCGGACGATGAGCTTCATCGGTGCCTGGGTGAAGGGCAGGAGCAGGTCGACGTTGTAGTGTACCGCCGTGGCGGACGTGCCCAGCACCTGCGGCCGCCCGAGCTCGCCCAGCGGCGCCAGGGACTGGGCGATCTGGGGCCAGGTCTGCTCCGAGATGGCCTCCCGGAGGGCCGGGCTGAGCTGCCCGCTGACCGCGTCGAAGTCGCCGCGCTTCAGGGCGCTCACCAGGCGGAAGGCCTTCACCACATGGGGGTCAACCGTGGCCTGCTGCGCCTCGGGGTCCCACGTGACGGGCATGCCCAGCAGGCGCTCCATGAACGCCCTCGGCACCATGGTCCGGCCGTCCACCAGCCTTGCCTCGGCGCCGATGGGAACCCGCTCCCCGTCCACCAGCGCCTCGGTCTCGCTGATCCGCAGCGTGGCGGTGACCCCGTCTACGGTCACGACGGTGACGGTGCCGGTCTCGCCGTCCCACTCTACCTTCGCACCGGCCGCCTCGGCCAGAAACCGCAGAGGAACCAGGTCTGACTCTGCCGCCGTGGCGGCCCGGGGAGTGAGGGCGATGATCGCCAGCAGGGCAGCAGCCACCAAGCGCCCAATCCAGCGCTTCAGGTGCACCGGAACTCCCCCTTCCCGGACTTGGAATGCAATGAGAAATGTTCGTGCCGTAAGCGCAAGACCCTGCGAACGAGGGGACATCCGATGAATCGCGGGGTGAAATTTCCGCGCGGGCACAAAAAGAAGCGGGCAGCCTCCGGGCTTACCTGCCCGTCAGCTGCCGCCTGCGCCGCCCTGGTCGGTCCCTGTGGGTATGCTGTCATCGGCTGAACCGATGCATGGGTGGACGGGGTGATGGCGATCAATGGGCGAAGGAGCGGGCGATGCGGACAAGGTCCGGGATCTCACGCCTGGTGCCGCCCACAACCATGTGGTAGGTGAGGTCGCCGTCCATCCAGAGCAACTGCTGGACTTCGCCGTTCTCCATGTACTGGGCCTTGATGCCGTTGCCGAGGTCGACGTCCACGATGTCATACTGTCGAGAGACCCAGTGGACATCGCCACGGAAGGCTGTAACGGTGATCCAGTCCGTCTCTCCGATGTAGTCGATCTGCAGGGCCCTGGGTCCGCCCGGGATTTCGGTGGCCGCCGCCCGGGTCGCCTTCACGGCAAAGGGAATCTCCCGGGGCTGCTTTGGACGGATCCCGGCCTTCTGTATCGCCGTCTCAAGGTCTTCAAACCTGGACTTGGTCGACCCGCCTTTCGCCCACGTTGATTGAACGCCTCCGACCACACCGAGCCCCACGACGGCGATCCCGATGGCCAGAGCCAACCATCGCCGCCCTGACAAACGCACCGGTATCCCACCCCTGTTGGTGATGCCGCTTCCTCGCGGTTGCCAGCCGATGGAACTGGCTGCTCTATGATCAATTCTAACACCTCTGACCCTGGCCGAGGCCGCCATGAAGTGAAATCGAGGGCGCCGGAGCCCGACCGGCCGGGGGAATGCTATGCCCCGCGGGGCCCCGGCCTGGACGAGGGCCGTTTGTTTGCCGGCACGGCCCGGGGGTCGGGATGGGGCTACTCACCCCCCAGGGGCCGGAAGCTGTCCCGGCGATGGGGGCGGGGTGAACGAGCGAAAGGGGATCATAAATGAAAAAACGCTCCACATGCGGAACGGGCAAGCCAAGATTCCATTCCGTTGAGGACTACCTGGCCTCCCTGGACCCGACGAAGGCGAGGACCCTCAGGTCGATTATTGATTTCATTCTTGCCGAGTTTCCGGAACTGGAGTCCAAGATCTCGTGGAACGTGCCGACCATCCATCGCAAAGGGAAATACGTGGTCGGTCTTGCTGCCTACAAG
>QGUP01000053.1 GCA_003242505.1 Bacillota bacterium | reverse complement strand
ACGATGGCGTCGATGCCGGCCCGCTTCACCTCCGCCCCTACGTAGCCGCCGCCTTCGGCGCAGCCAAAGCCCCCAGTGAGGGGCGAAAGCGCCCCCACCGCGTTCCGGCCCTGGCCGGAGACCGCGGCGCCGGTGATGACCCCCGGCGCAAAGACGAGGCAGTTCTCCGGCCCCAGGGGATCGGCCCCCGGCGGCACCTCCCAGGCAAGGTAGTACGCCACCAGGGCCTTGCCGCCGAGGTAGGTGCGGAAGAAGGCGTCGCCGGGCGCCTCGTACTCCACCCGTCCGGTGGTAAGGTCCACATGGGCGATGCGGTTGTGATAACCCTTGGGCATCTCAAGCCACCACCCTCAGGAGTGACCCATTCGACAGCCGGCGGGCCGGCCCCTGCCCGGGGCCGGCCCCGTCGCCCTCATTCCGGAGCACTGGGTGCGACGGCCCGGCCGAGCCGCCTCACTGCCCCCCGTACTTGCGGACCAGGGCTTCCATCACCTCGGCCGGGATCGGCTCCGGGGTACCCAGCTGGGCAGCCAGGTGATAGATGTGGGCCATCTCCTCCACCAGCGCGGCGGTGACGGTCGCCTCCTCCACCGTCCGCCCCACCGCCACCACCCCGTGGCGGGCCAGGAGGCAGGCCTTGGCCTCGGCCAGGGCCGCCACCGCGGCCTCCCCCACCTCCGGGGTGCCGGGGGTGGCGAAGGGCGCCACCGGCACCCGGGTGCCCACCAGGGCCATCTCGATCAGCACCGGCGGCAGCTCCCGCTCCAGAACCGCCAGGGCCGTGGCATAGGGGGAGTGGGTGTGGGCGATCCCGCCCACGTCGGGCCGCCGCCGGTAGATCACCAGGTGCATCGGCAGCTCCGACGAGGGCCGGCGTCCCCCTTCCACAACCTGCCCCTCCAGGTTCACCACCACGATGTCATCCGGGGTCATCCGTTCGTACGGGAGGCCGCTGGGGGTGACGGCCACCAGACCGGTCAGGGGGTCCCGGGCGCTCCAGTTGCCGCTGGTGCCCCGGACCAGACCGCTCCGGTAGCTCCTCACCGCGGCCGCGCACACCTGCTCCCTGAGCGATGCCAGCAACATTGGAACCTTCCTCCCTGCAGCCGCCCGGCCGGGGACCCGGGGGGTGCCCCCGGGATGCCGGGCCCCGCGCCTGTCGCCTGGTGCACGGTGGTAGGTCGGCTCGCCCTAATTGTACCGGCCGGTGCGGCTCCAGAAAAGCCGCGGCAGCGGAGGGAGAATGGGCTCCGGAGAGGGGGAGGAGAGGCGGCCGGGGGTTGAGAGGAGGAAAGCCGGTCAGGACGAATTATCGAACAAAGGGGAACTCCTCTCCCACCGAACCCGGCGCTGCCCCGGGACCCCGCTTTGGCCCGGGGCCAGGCCGGGGGTGGGCTGGAGGGCGCCCCGGGAGACGGCTCCCAGGATAGGGCTGAGGGGAAAGGGGGATCTGCAGCATGGCACCCAAGAAGATCCTCATGCTGGTGGGCGACTTCGTGGAAGACTACGAGGTCATGGTCCCGTTCCAGGCGCTCCAGATGGTAGGGCACACCGTCCACGCGGTCTGCCCGGGCAAGAAGGCCGGCGAGAAGGTCCGGACTGCCGTGCACGACTTTGAGGGGGACCAGACCTACAGCGAAAAGCCCGGCCACAACTTCACCCTCAACGCCACCTTCGACGAGGTCAAACCGGAAGAGTACGACGCCCTGGTCATCCCCGGCGGCCGCGCGCCGGAGTACATCCGGCTGAACGAGAAGGTGCTGGCCATCGTCCGGCACTTCGCCGAGGCTGACAAGCCCATTGCCTCCCTCTGCCACGGCCTGCAGGTCCTGGCTGCGGCCGGGGTGCTCAAGGGCCGGTCCTGCACCGGGTATCCGGCGGTGGCGCCGGAGATCCGGGCCGCCGGCGGCGAGTGGGTGGACGTGCCCGTCGACAAGGCCTACGTCCACGGCAATCTGGTGACCGCCCCGGCCTGGCCGGCCCACCCGGAGTGGCTGGCCAGGTTCCTGGAGGTACTGGGCACCCGGATCGAGCCGTAAGCACCCGGACCGAGCCGACAGCCGGGGCTGCAAAAGGCCGCGCCGGCAGGACCCGGGCGTTCCTTTGACCAGGGCGTTCCCTTGATACGACGAGACTCGGGCCGGCAGGGCAAGTCGCTGCCGGCCCGCCGCCTTTTCTCCAGGCCCCCCGTTGATCCGCCGTCTGCCGGGGGAGCGGACCGGGTTTGTCCGCCGGCACCTGGCCGGCCTCCGGACCCGGAGCGGTAGCGCCACACCTCTCAGACGGGTTTGACAATCCGGCCCGGGGTCCGGCGCAATGGAGGTAGCAGCGCCCCGTCAGGGAGGTCACCGCCATGTCCCGACCCCAGGTGTTTGTCACCCGCCGGCTCCCGGCGCCGGCCCTTGCCATCGTGGAGGGGGCCTGCGACTGCCGGGTGTGGGAATACGAGGAGGAGCCGTGTCCGCCGGAAGTGCTGGCCCGGGAGATGGCCCGGGCCGAAGGGATCCTGACCATGGCCACCGACCGGATCGACCCGGCCTGGATCGCGGCGGCCCCCCGGCTGCGGGTGATCGCCAACATGGCCGTGGGCTACGACAACATCCCCCTCCAGGCCGCCACCGAACACGGGGTGCTGGTCACCAACACCCCGGGGGTGCTGGACGAGACCACCGCGGACCTGGCCTTCGCCCTGATGCTGGCCGCGGCCCGGCGGCTCTATGAGGGCCAGCGGACCATCGTGGAGGGCCGGTGGAAGGGCTGGTACCCGAGCTTTCTCACCGGCCACGACGTCCACGGCGCCACCCTGGGGATCGTCGGTGCCGGGCGGATCGGCCGGGCGGTAGCCCGGCGGGCCCGGGGCTTTGACATGCGGATCCTCTACCACAACCGCCGGCGCCGGCCCGAACTGGAGGCGGAGGTCGGGGCGGAGTACCGCTCCCTGGACGACCTCTTGCGGGAGTCGGACTTTGTGATGGTGCTGGTCCCCCTCACCCCGGAGACCCGGGGGATGTTCGGCGCCCGGGAGTTCAGCCTGATGAAGCCCACCGCGGTCTTCGTCAACGTCAGCCGGGGCCCGGTGGTAGACGAGGCCGCCCTCTACGACGCCCTGGTGACCGGGAAGATCTGGGCCGCGGCCCTGGACGTCTTCAGCGAGGAGCCGGTGCGCCTCGACCACCCCCTCCTCTCCCTGCCCAACGTCACGGCCACCCCCCACATCGGCTCGGCTTCGGTGGCCACCCGGCTGCGGATGGCCACCCTCGCCGCGGAGAACCTGGTGGCGGCCCTCACCGGTCGCCGCCCCCCGACCCCCGTCAATCCCGAGGTCCTGGACCGGCCGGAGTGGCGGGGAGCCGGAGGTCGGGGCTGAGGAGGCGGCACCATGGCGAAGGGATGCCCAGAGACCTGCCGTCTCCGGCGGGCCCTTGGCGGCCGGCAGGGGGCGCTGCTGGCGGCCGCCGCCCTCGCCGTTCTGGCCGGCTGCGCCCCGGGCCCCCGGGCTCCGGCCGGGGCTACCTCCGGCCCCCTGGCGGAAGCGCTCCCGGCGGACGCGCCCCCGGCGGAAGCGCTCCCGGCGGAAGCGCAGGCCCCTGGTCAGCCGGCCCACCCTTCCGGCGGAATCCGCACCGGAGGCGGTTCCGGCACCCCGACCCACCCGGAGGTCGCCGGTCCGACCCCGGCCATCCGGACAGCCGGCAGCCCGGTTCCCCCGTCCGGCCCGGACCCCGGGCCCGCCCCAGCCGACCCCTGCGCCCCGGACCTGCCCGGAACCCATGCAGCCGGTCCGGAGACCAGCCCGGTCACCTGGACCCTCACCTCCCTGGACCTCCCCGACCTCCGGGGCCCGGCCACCGCGGCCGTCGCCTTTCCCCATCGGTTCCGGTTCACCTTCGCCGGGGACGTGGACCCGGCCAGCGTGGAGGCAGCCCTCCGGGCCCGGGTGGAGAGGTGCGGCTTTCGGATGGAGGCCGCCTGGCCAGAGCCCCGGACCCTGGACATCGCCCTGACCCTGGACCCCCGGGAGGCCGCCTCCCGGCTCCTGGACTACGGCCGGCTCCAGGTTCACCTGGCCCTTGCCGGAGCCCGGGATGCCGAGGGCCGGCCCCTCGCCCACACCTGGCAGGCCCCGCAGATGCTCCTGGAAGCTCACGCCCCCACCACCCTGTGGCTCCAGGACCCGGCCCGGGGCCGCTTTGAGCCGACACCCCTCGCCGCCCTGCCCCAGCCTTTTGACGTTCTCAGCCTCAGCCCCGACGGAAAGCGGCTGCTGCTCCGGCTTCCCGCCCTTCCTTCCCTGGCGGCCGGGGCGCCGGTGGCCCAGCAGCCCCGGGGCCAGTTCTTCCTCTACGACCTGGTCCGGGGACAGATGACCCCCCTGGCCGGCCTCCAGGGCCCCATCGGCTACCTCTGGCTGCCGGACGGCGCTATTCTGGCCTGGCAGGCCCCCGTCCCCGGGGACGGAGACCCTGAGGGCGAGGGACCGGGGGAGCAGGAGGCCTGGGGGCGGGTCGTTTACGGGCCGCCGGCAGGCTCCCCCGTGGAACTCCTGCGGACGCCCCGGGTGGTGGCGGTTGCGGTGGACCCGACGGGGCACCGGGCGGCGGTTTTCACCCTGGGCGCACCGCCCCGGCCGGAACCGGCACAGGAGCCGCCGCAGGCGGACTTGACGGTGATCGACCTGCCCGGGGGCAGGCGGTCCGAGTTCCCGGCGGTTGCCCACCCCTGGGTGGGGTCCGACGGCACCCTCCGGCTCGACGCGGCCCTGGCCCCCGGCGGCGAGGTGCTGGCCCTTGCCGACGCCGGGCCCTCTGCGGATGCCGGCATCCCGGCGGCGGGCGCCCCTCGGAGCAACCCGGAAGGGGCCTCCCCCCGCTTCACCGTCTGGCTCCTGGAGACGGGCACCGGCAAGCGCACCCGGCTGGACCGGCCGGGCGTCGGGACCCTCGGCCCCTGGTCTCTTGACGGCCGCTTGCTGGCCATCGGGGGCGTGGGGGTCGTGGACCGGAAGGGCATGGTGCGCCTCCCCTTCACCCCGGACCAGACCTACGCCTCCTGGTCCCCCGACGGCCGGCACCTCTTCGTCCAGGGGCGGGGGGTGCTGGCAACGGAGACCTGGGAGACAGTCCTCCCCCTGCCGGGGGCGACGGAGGCCATCTGGGCTCCCACCGGAGAGCGCCTGGCCGTCCTGGGCAGCCTCCGGAGCGGAATCGTCGACCTCACGGGCCGCTGGCTGACGGATGGGGCCGGCCCGGGCATCCTCTGGTCCCCCGACGGCCGGTGGGCCTATGTGCCTTCATCTGCGGGCGGGGGGGCGGTCCTGGACCTCGCCGGGGAGACCCGTTTCGACATCCCGCGCTGGCCGCTGCGGCCGGGCCTCAGCCCCATCGGGGCAGGTCCCCGGCCCCTGGCCTTCACCCCCGACGGGCGGCTCCTGCTGGCTCCCCGCATCGGTCCATAAGTGTTGGCTCCGGCACCGGCCTGTGTAGCCCGGCCCCCACGGCGCCGCGAAGAACAAGCGAAGGCTCCCTCGGGCCTGCGACCGGAGCACCTGCCCCGGCACCGGAGGTCACCCGGATAGGCTGCAGAACCTGCCCCGGCAGCGGGGTGAACGGGAGGAGGTTGCAGCCGCGTCAAGAATTCGGGATGGCCGAGTGAAACAGAGACCGAATGGAGGCAGTGGCGTTCATGCGAGGAGAACTCTTCGCGACCCTCGGGCTTATCCTCTTCCTGGGCCCGTCGCTCTTCCTGCTGGGCTGGCTCCTTTGGATGACCCACCGGGCAGTACGGGCCCTGGAGTCCATCGCCGATACGCTCCAGAAGCGCAACTGGCAGTAGGGCACCGACCCAGGCGCAGCCTGCCCGCCCCTCACAGGGTCTCCAGCAGCCGGGCGATGAGGGCCGTCCGGGGCACCAGGTGGCTGACCTCCAGGTACTCCCCTTCGGTGTGGATCCCGGCCCCTGCGGCCCCCAGGCCGTCCAGGGTCGGCAGCCCCACCCCGGCGGTGAGGTTGCCGTCGCTGGCGCCGCCCACCGCCGCTTCCCCGACGGCGTAGCCGAACTCCGCCGCCAGCCGTCGGGCGTGCTCGTAGAGCTCCGCCACCGCCGGCGTCCGCTCCAGGGGCCAGCGGTTGACCCCGCCTGTGATTTCCAGCCGGGCCTCGGGATGGGCGGGGCGGAGGGCCCGAATGGCGGCGTCCACCGCTTCCGCCGCCGCCCGGGTCCAGAACCGGACGTCCACCTCCGCGGTGGCCCGCTCCGCCACCACGTTGCTCCGGGTGCCCCCGGCCATCACCCCGACGTTGACGGTGGTGCCGGTCCCGGGATCTGACAAGGCGTGGAGGGCCTGGACCAGCCGGGCCAGTTCCAGGTTGGCGCTCACGCCGGCGAAGTAGTCGTTGCCGGCGTGGGCCGCCCGGCCGATGACCGTGAGGCGGTAGCCGGCGACCCCCTTGCGGGCGGTCTTCAGGGCCCCGCCGGGGCCGGCGGTCTCCAGCACCAGGGCGTAGGCCGCCTCCCGGGCGAGGGCCTCGATCCGCGGCCGGGAGGTGGGGCTGCCCACCTCCTCGTCGCAGGTGATGAGGTAGACCACGGGCCGGGGCAGGGGCCGGCCCAGGTCCCGGAGGGCCCGGAGGGCGTAGAGGCCCATCACCAGGCCGCCTTTGGTGTCCGCGATCCCCGGCCCGTAGGCCCGGTCCCCCTCCACCCGGAAGGGGTTCCGGGCCAGGGTGCCCAGGGGATGGACCGTGTCCAGGTGGGCAAGGAGCAGAGCCGGCTTCCGGTTGCCGGCGTCTGGGCCGCCGGGCCACCGGGCCTCCAGGTGGGTGCCGTAGCCGGGGGCCGGATGGCGCCGGACCTCCGCCCCCAGGCCGGCCAGCCAGGCCGCCACCTGGTCCGCGGCGGCGCTCACCCCCGCCTCCTCCCGGCTGGGGGACTCCAGGGCCACCAGCCGGCCGATATCCGCCAGCATCTCCTCCTGCCGGGCGGTCAGGTAGGCGATGAGGTCTGTAGGCATGGCGGTCCTCCTTCCGGTCCGAGGAGCCTCACGATCAGGCCCCTACTACCGCTGCCCCCGGGGGGTCGATTCCTGCCGTCCCTGGGGGTCGATGTAGTAGCGCATGATGGGCCGGGTGGGGGAGCGCCGGGCCACCTCCACAAACCCCGCCTGCCGGAAGGCCGAGGCGAGGCCGGTGTAGACAAAGGGCGCCGGCCGCCGGGCTCCGCCGGTATCCACGGGGTAGCCCTCCACCACGCCGGCCCCCTGGGAGCGGGCGTAGGCCACCGCCGCCTCCAGGAGGCGGACCGTCAGCCCCATCCCCCGGGCCTCCCGGGCGACGAAGAAGCAGGTGACGGACCAGACCGGCCGGTCGTCCACGGGCCGGAGGATCCGGGACCGGGCCAGGGTCGGGTACTCCTCCCGGGGCGCCAGGGCGCACCAGCCCACCGGCCGGCCATCGAGGTAGGCCAGGATGCCCGGGATCTTCCCGCCCTCCACCAGCGCCTGCATCATCCGGCGGTTCCCTTCTCCCTTCTGCTCCTCAAACTGGGCCCGGGGGATCCGCCACCACATGCACCAGCAGCCGCCACAGGCGCCCCGGGGGCCGAAGAGAGCCTCCAGGTCAGGCCACCGGTCCGGGGTGAGGGGATGGCACTCCACCTGGGGCTGAGCCGTGTAAGCCTTCGTCAACGGTCCTCCTCCTTCTCTCGAGTCTCCCTTGCTGTCGTACACTCCGTGGTCTGTGCCGTCCCGGCCCTTGAACCCGGCCCCTGAACCCGGCCCGCTCCGGATGGGACGGCCCAGAAGCGTGGCAGCCCTGGCCAGAACCATTCGCACCTTCCGGGAGGGAGTCCTGCTGCCAGGGGACCGGCCTGCCCGACGCCCCCGGAGGGCGCGACAGGCAGCAACAGCGAGGGCGCCCGGTAACGGGCGCCCTGCTCGATTTTGCGGCCACACAGCCTCTGCTCACCCTGGCCAGGCAGGGGAAAGTGGGGCCGTCGACGCCGCCCCACCGGCGCTTAGAACCAGCGCCCGTCACGGTTCGACACCGCCGGGCTCGCCGCCGGCAAACCGGGCTTTCCGGGGAATCCACACGGTGAACCGGGCCCCGGCCCCCGGCGCCGAGTCGACGGTGATGTGGCCGTGGTGGGCCTCCACCACCGCCCGGGCGATGGCCAGCCCCAGGCCGGCCCCATCGCCCCGCCGTCCGCCCCGGCCTCGGTAGAACCGGTCAAAGACGTGGGGCAGGTCCTCGGGGGGGATGCCCGGCCCCTGGTCCGAGACCTGGATGGCCACCCCTTCCATCCCGTCCCGGACCTCGGCCCGGGCCTCCACCGTCACCACGCCGCCCGGCGGACTGTGGGCGATGGCGTTCCGCAGCAGGTTGGTCAGCACCCGCTCCAGGGCCACCGGGTCGCAGTCCGCCGCCAGGTTCTGCGGTACGTCGGTCACCACCGTCACCGCCGCGGCCTCGGCCTGGCTCTCCAGCTCCCGGTCGGCCCGGGCCACCAGCGGGGCCAGGGGCACGTCCGGCACCAGGGGCAGGGCCGCGCCCCGCTCGTGCCGGGCCAGGAGCAGCAGGTCGTCCACCAGCCGGCCCAGCCGCTCCACATCGGCCAGGGCCTCGGCCAGGGCCCGGCGGTACCCCTCGGCGTCCCGGGGGTGGCGGAGGGCCACCTCCAGCCGGGTGCGCAGGGCGCCGAGGGGCGTGCGGAGTTCATGGGCGGCATCGTCCACGAACCGGGCCTGGGCCCGGAAGCCGGCCTGCAGCCGGTCCAGCATCCCGTTCAGTACGTCCACGAGGCGTGCCACCGTCTGGTCCTCGCCGGCGATCCGAGGGCGGACCCGGGTGTCCAGGCAACTGGGCCCGATGGCCGCGACGGTGGCCGCCACCTCCCGCAGGGGCGCGTAGGCCCGGTGGGCCACCCAGAAGACGATGAGGGAAGTGAGGGGGATGGCGGCCGCCGCCACCGCGCCCAGGTGCCGGAGCACGTGGCGCATCTCCCCGGCCAGGGCGCCGGCCGCGGTGGTGGCCACCCGGACGGAGCCGCCGGGCAGGAAGATGGTCGCCACCCGCACGGTGCGCCGGGAGGGCCAGAGCAGTTCGTACCAGGCCTCCGGCAACCAGCGGAAGAGCCGCCGGAGTTCCCACTCCTCCTCGTCTTCGTCGTCGTCTTCCCCGTGGCGAGGCGGCATCCGGACGGTGTGGAAGTCGACCCGGTACGGCGGGAGGACCCGGGCGCCATCTCCGCCGGCCTCCACCCCGTCCACGCCGGCGCCGCCAAGGGCCGCGGCGACCAGCGCGCCGTCCACCGCCCGGCGCACCGTCAGCGCGGTGCTGACGTACACCCCGCCCAGGACCAGGACCAGGACGGCCGCCTGCAAGGCGGCCGCGATCAGGGCGATCCGGATGGGGAAGTTGCGCCTCAGGACCTTCCGCACGGCTCTCCCTCCAGCACGTACCCGACGCCCCGGACCGTCCGCAGGTAGTCGCGGTTGCCCGCGACGAGGGCGATCTTCCGGCGCAGGTTGCGGATGTGGGCCTCGATCAGGTTGTCCGA
>QGUP01000052.1 GCA_003242505.1 Bacillota bacterium | reverse complement strand
GCCAGTCTGGTGTGCAACCCGCTTGAGAGCGGCGTTGAGGTTCGCCGGGATCCAACAACCAAGCCATTCCCGTTAACGTTCACGAGCCGGAAGAATGACCTTGTCCATCCGTATAGTCACCACCGACATCAACATGATTCAATATGTATCAACACGGGTAGCTTGCACCAAGCACTATGTTTTTTTCCTCACCATCTATGATACTAAGCCCGTCAAGTGTGTCAACAGGTTTTCAACGTCGTTGATAAAAAATGTAGCAGAGAGGAGGTGGATGGCTTTGGCCACCCCCGGTATGTTGGGGGCGAGGATCAGGGAAGCGCGAATCCAGCGGGGGCTGTCACAGCAGGAGTTGGCCGAGGCCATCGGCTTCAGCCGCCCCGCTGTTAATAGCTGGGAGCACGGGCGATCTGAACCTAGCTTCGAGACGTTACAGAAGATCGCAACCGTTTTGGGTAAGCCACTCACTTGGTTCCTGGGCAGTGAGGAGGGCGACAAGGATCTCCGACACGAGGTTGAGAGGAAACTGCGTGCAGAGATCTTTAGCGGAATGGGCATGAAGCTGCTCCCCGTCGTTGGCACTATCCAGGCAGGTATCCCGCTCTTGGCTGAGCAGAACATAGTGGAATGGCTTCCCGTTCCCCGGGAACTGGCCGACCAAGCCGACTTTATCGTTAAGGTCCAGGGCGACAGCATGGTCGGCGTCAACATTCACGATGGGGACTACGTCCTGCTCCGGCGGGTCGAGCGACAGGACCAGGTCAAGAGCGGCGACATCGTAGCCGCGCTGGTGAACGGCGAGTCCACCTTGAAGTTGCTTATCTATCGTGGCGGCCGGTGGTACCTGGAGGCTGCCAACCCCGCCTATGACCCCCTACCGGTTTCTGAAGACGTGGATATTCAGGTTCAGGGCGTCTTTGTTGCACTCTACACCCGGCGTCTGGCCCCAAGACTGCCGCCCCCGGCAGGGACCGCAGCACCCCAGACCACGGAGGAATTGATCCGTGAACTTGCAGAGCGGGAAGGCATCGATGCAGCGGCGCTTCGAGCGTTTATCCAGGCTTTGCGCCACAAGCCTGGGTGAAGCGCTGGCGTAGTCATGCTGCAGCCGGCCTTCTTGGCCTTGCTGACATCAACAACGTAGAGATCGGCTACTTGTACGGTTTGTACGACAACCAGATAACGGATAGCGAACATCGGGGGCAGTACCTGGCAGCAGAAAAACTGAACGTCCTTTAAGCCGAAGTTACGCACTTTTCGAACATAACTGCGCGCGAGAAACCCTGGGAGGTGCTGGCCTTGCCTAAGAGGCGCGGTGCCGGTGAGGGGAGTATCTTTGTCGTCTGCCACAAGTGCCGTAGGGCCTTGGCGAATGGCCGGTGCTTGAAATGCGGTGGCACTCACGTCCTGTGGGCTGCCATTGCTGACCTTGGCCGAGGTCCGGACGGCAAGCGCCGCCGCAAGTACGTGTACGGTAAGACCCGCAAGGACGTGGCGGAAAGGCTTAAGAAACTGCTAGCCGACATCCAGGCCGGCACATTCTCGGACCCGGGGCGCCTGACCGTGGCCCAGTTCCTGGAGCGATGGCTAGAGGACGCGGCCCGACACACCGTCAGGCCCGTTACGTACGAAACCTATCGTCGTTACCTACGGGTGCATGCCATACCTATCATCGGCCACCTGCGCTTGGCCAAGATACAACCATCAGACCTTCAACACCTATACGCCTCCCGCCTACAGGCAGGTAAGAGTCGGCGGACGATTGAGCAGCTTCACGCCATCCTGCACCGGGCCTTTGACCAAGCAGTAAAGTGGGGGCTTCTTGCCCGAAATCCGGCGGACGCCGTCGATGCCCCCCGTCCCACCAAGCGCCAGCCCAGGGTTCTTACGCCAGCCCAGGCCGCGCAGCTCATGAAAGCCCTGTCCAGGGACTGGCTGGCGGCTATGTGGTACCTGGCCCTAGCCACGGGTCTGCGCCGGGCCGAGTTGGTCGCCTTGCGCTGGACCGACGTGGACTTGGATAACAAGACCCTACGGGTTGAGCGCACAGCCGAGGAAATTGAGGGTCAGGGTCTCATCTGGACACCACCCAAGACCGAGAAGGGCCGCCGGCAGGTCCCCTTACCCGACGAGGCGGTTGCCCTGCTCCGGCGTCACCGGGCCCAGCAGGCGGAGCAGCGGCTGAAGCTGGGGCCTGGCTACCAGGACCACGGCCTGGTGTTTTGCTGGCCCGATGGCAAACCACTGCGCCCGAGCTGGGTCACCCGCCGGTTCCGGGAACTGGCCCATGCGGCCGGGGCGCCCCCGGGCATTACGCTGCACAAGCTCCGCCATACTCATGCGACGTTCCTACTCCTGGCCGGTGTACACCCCAAGGTGGTGCAGGAGCGTCTGGGTCACAGCACGATCACCGTGACGCTGGACACCTACACCCACGTGTTGCCGACCATCCAGGAGGAAGTAGTCCAGAAACTCAACGCACTGCTGCCCAAAGCGTCAGAGGCAGAAACCGATGTCCATAGATAACCCACTGTGTCCGCCCTATTCCACCCAGGTTGGCTGTACAGATGGCTGTACAGCGAAAAACGGGCTGCAGGGTTCAGGACCCTGCAGCCCGCTTCCTCACTGGTGCCGGAGGTGGGATTTGAACCCACACGCCCCTCCCGGGGCCCAGGATTTTAAGTCCCGTGCGTCTGCCGTTCCGCCACTCCGGCCTGTGCTCACCGCCCATCAGTATAGCACACCCGGGCCCCGGCTGCACCCCGGCCGGGGCCCGGCTGCGTCAATCGTTCCCGCTGCCCCCCTGCTTCGGGTCCAGGGCCATGAAGGGAATCTCCCCCGGCCGGACGTAACCCAGCTGGCTTCTGGCCACGGTCTCGATGTACTCATCGGTCTGCAGCCGCTCGATCTCCCGGCGCAGGGCGTGGTTCCGGCTCTGGGCCGCCTCGAGCTGGGCCCGCAGGGCCGCCGCTTCGGCCTGGAGCCGGGCCATCCGTTCTTCCTGGGCCCGGAACATCTCGTGAAGGAAAAGACCCGTCGCCGCCACCACAGCCAGGCACAGCCCATAGAGCCAGTACCGGCGCACCATCCGCCCCTGCCCCGGCGCGGGAGGGCGCGGCGGCACGGGTCGGGCGTTCTCATCCAGCCACTGGCCCCGGAGGGTGGGATAAGTGCCCTGCGCCCTCATTCAGCCTCGTCCTCCTCTGCGGCCTCAAAGAGACCCAGCGGGTCGCCGGAGAGCACGATGACCACCTGGTAGCCCTTGGCTTTGGCCCGGTTGTAGAGGGTCGCGACGGTGCCAGGGGCCAGCCCGAGGCGCTTGGCCACCTGCTCGTTGCTGTACCCCATCTCCTTCAGGGCCACCACCTGGCGCTCCCGGTGGCTGAGCTTCTCGGCGCCGCGGATCTCGATCTGCACCGCCGATCCATCCCCAACTGTGCACAGGCTGTGGATGGGTTGTGGACAACTTTAGTACAACCTGTGTACATCCTTCGTACGGGATTTATACTTCTGTGTCTGCCGCCATCCTCCTCCTGGATCGCCAAAGAATTCCCGCGTTTGCCGCGGAGCAGCAAGGCGCGGGTCACCCTCCAGCAGCGCCGCCGGCGCCCGGGTCATCGCCCGGGCCATCCACCGGGCCATCCCCCGGCGGACCGCCCGGGTCCGCCGGCGGCAGGAGCCACGCCAGGAGCCGCCGGAGGGCCCGCCCTGCCCGGGTCCTGCCGGCCCAGCGCCGGGCCCGCTCTACCCCGGGCCGCAGGGGGGCCGCGGCCAGGCGGCCGAGGCCCTGCGCCAGCTGGCCCAGCACCCTGAGGAGCCAGAGGAACCGCTCCACGACCCAGGTGCCGGGCCGGATGACCAGAACCTGCACCGCTCCCCAGACCCACCCGAGCATCAGGGCCCCGAGGCTCAGGATGCCCTCCACGACCCAGAGCACCGCCGGACTGCCCAGGGTGAAATAGAGGGCGGCGCCCGTCGCCACCCCCAGGAAGACGTAGAGCCTGAGTTCGCCCCGGTTGGCGAGGAAGAGGCCCGCACCCAGGAATCCGCCGAGGGCCACTCCGTACGCCAGGTCGAGGAGCGGGGCCACCGGCCTCCCCGGCCGGAGCCGGCGCCGGACGGCCCGGAGGACGTCGAAGGCCAGGCCGGCGGCCACCCCGGTCAGCACCAGGGTGAGAAAGCTGTAGAGGTGGAACTCCAAAGCGGGCATTGCAGGCCCCCCCGCGGGTTCTCCGTACCCCTATGCCTCCGCCGGTGGGGGGATGCCACCGGGCGAACCGAACCCGGGGACGGACCCGAGGGACCAGGGGAACACCCGGCGGGCTGCCACCCGATCACCGCAACAGCCGATCCAGGAACCCGCCCCGGCTCCGGCCCCGGCTGGCCTGCCGCCCGGTGCGGCCGGAGTAGATGAGGGCGTTCACGAGCCCGTCGACGGCAAACCGGCCTGAGTCGAGGTCGAGTTGTTTGATGTGCAGTTCCTCCCCCCGGATGGTCAGACTGCCCAGTTCGGTCTCCAGCACGATCTCCTGGTCGTCAAAACTCGCCACCGCCGCCACCCCGGAGACCACCACCTGCTCCCGGTTCACCACCGTCAGGTTGTGGTCGGAGTTCCCGCCCCGCATCTCCCCGGACCGGAAGGACTTCTCCTCGGGCATGGTTCCTCTCCCCTTGCACGGTTGTCCCTGTCAGGCTGTTACGGCTTATGTATATGGACCGCCAAGTCGGGTGATAACCAGATAACGGGAGTCTGCTGCAGCCGACCCGGCGCCGGCGGAAGGAACCAGCCCTGACGGCGACGCTGCCAGCCAAAACTGCCGGAAACATCTTTACAATTCGCCGCCTCTGGCCGCTTCATAGAGGTAAGCCGCTGGCGTCACGTCCACCCGATTCCCCCGTCCACGGACTGACCCGGCGGCTCCTTGTCTCCCCGGCCCCCGCCGCCAGCGGTTGGTTGCGGCCGGCTCTCCGGCTCGGCACAAGGAGGGTGTGCAACATGGAAAGGCTGCTCAGGCGCCTGGAGGAGCACCGCCAACAGGAAAGCCAGTTGCGGTGGGAGGGCACCTTCTCCGAGTACCTCAAGATCGTCTACCAGCGCCCGGCGGTCGCGCGCCTCGCCCACCACCGGATCTACGACATGATCGTCTCCCACGGGGTGGAAGAGGGCCCGGAAGGCCGGCGGTACCGGTTCTTCGCCAACGAGATCTTCGGGATCGACCGGGCCCTGGAACGGCTGGTGGAGGAGTACTTCCACCCGGCGGCCCGGCGGCTGGACGTCCGCAAGCGGATCCTGCTGCTGATGGGCCCGGTGAGCGGCGGCAAGTCCACCATCGTCACCATGCTGAAGCGGGGCCTCGAGGCCTACAGCCGCACCGAGGAAGGGGCCCTCTACGGCATCAAGGGCTGCCCCATGCACGAGGAGCCCCTCCACCTCATCCCCCGGGAGATGCGCCGGGAGGTGGAGGAAGAGCTGGGGATCCCCATCGAGGGGGAGCTCTGCCCCTCCTGCCGGCTGATGCTGAAGGAGCAGTACGGCGGCCGGATCGAGGACGTGCTGGTGGAGCGGGTGATCCTCTCGGAGCAGGAGCGGGTAGGGATCGGCACCTTCAGCCCCTCGGACCCCAAGAGCCAAGACATCGCCGACCTCACCGGCTCCATCGACTTCAGCACCATCGCCGAGTACGGCTCCGAATCCGACCCCCGGGCCTACCGGTTCGACGGGGAGCTGAACAAGGCCAACCGGGGCCTGATGGAGTTCCAGGAGATGCTGAAGCTCGATGAGAAATTCCTCTGGAACCTCCTGGCCCTCAGCCAGGAAGGGAACTTCAAGGCCGGCCGCTTTGCCCTCATCTCCGCGGACGAACTGATCGTCGCCCACACCAACGAGACCGAGTACCGGGCCTTCATCGCCAACAAGAAGAACGAGGCCCTCCAGAGCCGGATCATCGTCATGCCGATCCCCTACAACCTCCGGGTGAGCGATGAAGTCCGGATCTACGAAAAGCTCATCAAACAGTCGGACCTCCGGGGGGTCCACATCGCCCCCCACGCCCTCTACGCCGCCGCGGTCTTCAGCATCCTCAGCCGGCTGAAGGAGTCCAAGCGGGCCGGCCTCGACCTCATCAAGAAGATGCGGCTCTACGACGGCCAGGAGGTGGAGGGCTTCAAGCCCAAGGACCTGGCCGAACTCCAGGCCGAGGCCGAGGGCGAGGGGATGACCGGGGTCGACCCCCGGTACGTGATCAACCGGATCTCCACCGCCCTCATCCGCAAGGGAGAGATGGAGAAGTCCTGCATCAACGCCCTGGACGTGCTGCGGGCCCTCAAGGACGGCCTCGACCAGCACCCCTCCATCACCAAGGAGGAGCGGGAGCGGCTCCTGGGCTTCATCGCTCTGGCCCGGCAGGAGTTCGACGAGATCGCCAAGCAGGAGGTCCAGAAGGCCTTCGTCTACTCCTTCGAGGAGCAGGCCCGGGCCCTTCTCAACAACTACCTGGACAACGTGGAGGCCTACTGCAACCAGACCAAGGTCAAGGACCCCATCACCGAGGAGTACCTGGACCCGGACGAGAAGCTGATGCGGTCCATCGAGGAGCAGATCGGCATCTCCGAGAACGCCAAGAAGGCCTTCCGGGAGGAGATCCTGATCCGGCTCTCCACCTACGCCCGCCGGGGGCAGAAGTTCGACTACACCAGCCACGAGCGGCTCAGGGAGGCGATCCAGAAAAAGCTCTTCGCCGACCTCAAGGACGTGGTGAAGATCACCACCTCTTCCCGGACCCCGGACGCGGAGCAGCTGCGCCGGATCAACCAGGTGGTGGACCGGCTGGTGCAGGAGCACGGCTACTGCGCCACCTGCGCCAACGAACTGCTGAAGTACGTGGGCAGCCTGCTCAATCGCTAGGGCGGTGAGAGAATGGCCACCTACTTCACCATCACCCGGGAGGACTGGTCCCTGCACCGGCAGGGGCAGATGGACCAGGAGCGGCACCGGGAGAAGGTCCGGGAGGCCCTCAAGAACAACCTGGCGGACATCGTCAGCCACGAGGCGATCATCACCAGCGACGGTCAGCGGGTGATCAAGGTCCCCATCCGCTCCCTGAACGAGTACCGGTTCCGGTACAACTACGAGAAGCAGGAGCGGGCGGGGCAGGGGCCGGGGGACAGCCGCAAGGGGCAGGTGATCGGCCGGGAGGGGCCCGCCGCCGGCGCCGGCCGGGGCCCCGGCGCCCCGGGGGACCAGCCGGGGGAGGACTACTACGAGGCCGAGGTGACCATCGAGGAGATCGGCAACCTGATCTTCGAGGACCTGGGGCTCCCGCACCTGGACCCCCGGAAGCGGCCGGACCTCACCACCCGGCGGTACGAGTGGAACGACGTCCGGCGGCAGGGGCTCCAGGCCAACATTGACAAGAAGAGGACCATCCTCGAGGCCCTCAAGCGGAACGCCCTCCGGGGCCGGCAGTCGATCCACCCCATCGGCCGGGAGGACCTGCGGTACAAGACCTGGGACGAGAGCTACAAGCCCGAGACCGCCGCGGTGGTCCTGGCGATGATGGACACCTCGGGGTCGATGGGGGAGTTTGAAAAGTACATCGCCCGGGCCTTCTTCTACTGGATGGTGCGGTTTTTGCGGACCAAATACGACAACGTCCAGATCTGCTTCCTGGCCCACTCCACCGAGGCCCGGGAGGTCACGGAGGAGGAGTTCTTCACCAAGGGGGAGTCCGGGGGCACCCGGTGCTCGTCGGTCTACGAACTGGCCCTGGAGATCATCGCCCGGCGGTACCCGCCGGACCAGTACAACCTCTACCCCTTCCACTTCAGCGACGGCGACAACCTCGCCTCGGACAACCCCCGGGCCCTGGAGATGATGCGCCGGCTCGTGGAGGTGAGCAGCCTGGTGGGCTACGGGGAGATCGACAGTTACCCAGCCGGCTCCGGCTACTACCGCAGCGCCACCCTCTACACCCTCTTCACCAAGGAGATCCAGCACCCCCGGTTCGTCGCCGCGGTGATCCGGGAGAAAGGCGACGTCTACCAGGCCCTCCGGACCTTCTTCGGCCCGGAGCAGATGGCCGCCCTGGGGGGTGCTCCCCTGTGAGCGCCGCCCACGGGAGCACCGCCCTGGAGATCCGGGAGCTGGAGCGGGCCATCGAGCGGATCGTGGACAAGGCCCTGGCGATGGGACTCGACCCCTTCCCCATGCGGTACGAGATCTGCCCGGCGGAGATCCTCTACACCTTCGGGGCCTACGGGATGCCGATCCGCTTCTCCCACTGGAGCTTCGGCAAGGCCTTCTACCGGATGAAGATGAGCTACGACTACGGGATGTCGAAGATCTACGAGCTGGTGATCAACTCGGACCCGTGCTACGCGTTCCTCCTGGAGACCAACAGCCTGCTGCAGAACAAGGTGATCGCCGCCCACGTCCTGGCCCACAGCGACTTCTTCAAGCGGAACTGGCGCTTTCGGAACACCAACCGGCAGATGGTCTGGACCATGGCGGCCTTTGCCGAAAGGGTCCGGCGGTACGAGCAGCGGTACGGCCGGGACCGGGTGGAGCGGTTCCTCGACGCCGCCCTGGCCCTGCACGAGCAGATCGACCCCTTCCCGGCCCGGCAGGGGCGGCGGGGGGTCCCGGAAGGCCAGAGCCCCGAGGGCGGCCAGGGCGAGGCGGGCCGGCGGGGGAGCCGGGGGGCGGACCCCCTGGACCCGTACCGGGACCTGTGGGACCTGGACCGGCACCTGCCGGGCCGGGCGGAGGAGAAGCCGCCGGAGCCGGCGTCCGCCGAGGAGCCCCGGCCGCCGGCCCGGTGCCGGGACCTCCTGCTGTTTCTGATGGAGAAGGCCCCGGACCTGGAGGACTGGCAGCGGGACATCCTCTCCAGCATCCGGGCGGAGGCCCTCTATTTCCGGCCCCAGATGGAGACCAAGATCCTCAACGAGGGCTGGGCCTCCTTCTGGCACGCCCGGATCTTGCGGGAACTGGACCTCACCCCGGAGGAGTCGGTGGAGTTCGCCCGGCTCCACGCGGCAGTGCTGGCGCCGAACCCGTACCACCTGAACCCCTACCACGTGGGGTTCTACCTCCTCACCCGGCTGGAGCAGAAACTGGGGCTGGAGAAGCTCTTCGAAATCCGGGAACTGGAGACCGACGTCTCCTTCCTGCGGAACTACCTGGACGAGCAGGCGGTGGAGGACCTGGACCTTTACCTCTACCGGAAGGAGGGCGACGGCTACCGGGTGACCGCGGCCCACCGGGAGTGGGAGCAGGTCCGGGACGGGATCGTCCGGCTGATCACCGACGGCGGGGTGCCTTACATCTACGCGGAGGATCACGACTTCGGCAAGCGGGGAGAACTGCACCTCACCCACGGCTACGAAGGGGTGGAGCTCGACACCCACTACCTCACCCGGACTCTCCCCCACGTCCACCACATCTGGGGGCGTCCGGTGCACCTGGACACCGTAGAAGACGGCCGGCAGGTCCGGTACACTTGCACCGGGGAGGGGCAGGTGGAGCGGAAGGTACTCTGACGGGCCCGGGGGCAGCGCCCCGGGCCCGTCCCGGTCTC
>QGUP01000051.1 GCA_003242505.1 Bacillota bacterium | reverse complement strand
TATTTAACCTTTTTTTTTTGTGGGCGCGGTAGATGTTTATAAAGGGAAGGGGCTTGGGGCCAGGGGGGGTCTCCAGAGGCTTGGGGACAGGCTGGGGGTTGGGGGCAGGCTGCCCCGGGGCCGCCGGCGGGGCCTGGGGGACCCGCACGCAGACCCGGTACCCGGAGGTCGTCACGCACCGGACCTGGGGAGCCGTCCCGGGCTGGACGGGGGCCATCGAGCCAAACAGAGTGGCAAGAGCAACGCAGGCCGCCTTGATGGTCGCCAGATTCAACGGAATCCCTCCTCGGCCAGTTTCCCGAAGGGTACCTGCCGGAAGATGGGAGGAGGGTGCCACCTCCTCCTGCCACGCTTGCGAGGTTAGCTGACGGGCTCGGACCGCAGGAGTCTGGCCCGGGCGGCCGCCTTCGACCGCGCTTCGCCCCGGATGGGACGGGTCCCCCGCTCTTGCGGCCGAACCCGCGGGGAGATTCCCCCCCGCTGGCTGCGGCGCAAGATTCAGCGTTCAGGTCGGCATTCCCGCTTCGGCGGTTCTAGCGTAATCCTCTAATGGTATGACTGTCAAAGTACGATTTATGGTATGCCATCCAAAATCATGACAGGAAATGGGGGCGCCTGGCAATCGCCAGGCGCCCCCGGGTTTGAGCGCCCTCCCTTGGTGGACGCCCTCCCTTATTGGACACCCTCCTTCTTGGAAGCCCTCCTTAGTGGAAGCCCTCCTTACCCGCTTCCGATCAGGACACCGATGCCGTCGGGATCCCGGACCAGGAGCCCCTCCGGGATGGGCTCCGGGGCCACCCCCTGCTCCTGGAGCCGGCGCAGGAGCGCATCCCTGGCGTCCTCGCCGGGGACCAACAGTTCGAAGTAGACCAGCCCCGCAGCCTCCGGCGGCGGGGGCGGCGCCCCAACCCCGTTCCAGATATTGACCGCCACGTGGTGGTGGTAGCCCCCGGCGGCCAGGAAGAGGGCGCCGGGATAGGTGCGGTTCATCACCGCCAAGCCTAACAGCCCCTCGTAGAAGGCCTGGGCCCGGCCGAGGTCCGAGACGTGGAGGTGCACATGGCCCACCACCGTCCCGGCCGGGATGCCGTCCCAGGGGGGTGGCTCGGCCTCCAGTTCCCGGAACAGCCCTTCCAGGTCCAGGGGTCGGGTGGCCATCTCCACCTCCCGCCCCCGGTAGCGCCACGCCGACCGGGGCCGGTCGGCGTACAGCTCCAGCCCGTTCCCGTCCGGGTCCCGGAGGTAGATCGCCTCGCTCACCAGGTGGTCCGAGAACCCCTCAAAGGGCCAGCCGGCCCGGGCCAGCCGGAGCACCGCCCGGGCCAGGCTCCGCCGGTCGGGAAAGAGCAGGGCGTAGTGGTACAGCCCGGTGGTCCGGGCGCCCGGGGGCCGGGCTCCCGGCACCTCCTCCAGGAGCACCAGGGGAGGGGCATCCGGCCGGGTCCCGAGGCCCACCACCCGGCGCGGACCGGCCGGGGCCGGCGGGAGTCCGGGGTCCACCGGATGGAAGCCGAGGAGGTCCCGGTAAAAGCGCAGCGACCGCTCCAGGTCCCCGACCCGGAGCCGCACCCGGCCGATCCGGGTCGCGGCAGGCAGCTCAAAGGGCTCCGTCACCGTCCCATCCTCCTCCCTTCCCGGGTGGCGCCGGCAGCCGGACCCTGTCCCGCCGGGGCCGGGCCCCGGCGGGACCTTACGCGGCCTGCTTGACCGCCTCGACGTCGATGTTGATCCGCACCTCGTCGCCGACCAGCACCCCGCCGGTCTCGAGAACCGTGTTCCAGGTCAGCCCGAAGTCCTTCCGGTTGATCTTCCCCTCGACGGAGAAGCCGAACCGCTCGTTGCCCCAGGGGTCCCGGGCCTGGCCGGCAACGGTGACGCGCAGTTCAACCTCCCGGGTGACCCCGCGGATGGTCAGGTCGCCCACCATCCGGTACTCCCGCTCCCCGGTCCGGGTGACGGAACGGCTGCGAAAGGTAATGGTGGGATGGTTGGCCGCATCGAAGAAGTCCGGCGAGCGCAGGTGCTCATCCCGCTGGGGCTCCCGGGTGTTGATGGAGTTGACGTCGATGGTGACCTCGGCGCGGGCGGTGGTCAGATCCTCGGGGTCCGCCTCAATCGTCCCCTGGATGCCGGAGAAGGTTCCCTTCACCGTCGCGATCATCATGTGCCGGACGGCAAACTCCACCACCGTGTGCGCAGGGTCGATGGTCCACCGGGAAACAGCCATCGAGGATCCTCCTTTGCACCTGAACTTCTTTTTTGCTAGTGACTTACGTGTTGCAAATACACTATACCCACTGGGGCGGGAGTTGTAAAGAGGTGTCCCATTTGATCGCCAGGTTGGACATCGGCGGCACCTGGATATCCGCGGCAAGGAAGACCGCCACCGGGCCCGCCACATAACATGGGGGAGACCGCAGGGAAGGGGGAACGGGAATGCGGGCTGAACCGCCCATGCACCAGGTGGAGGTCACGCCGATACCCCTGCCTGAGGGCACGGCGATCGGCTTCCGGGTGGAACTGCCGGGCACCCGGCTCCTGGCGATCAGCACCGGCAAGGGCTATATCATGTGCGGCGCGCTGGATGTTGAACTCCTCAACACCCGCCTGGCAGCCCGAAAGGTCGTGGCTGGCCGCAGCCTGGGAGTGCGCAGTTTTGCCGACCTATTGGAGTTCCCCTTGACCGACGTCACCGACGAGGCCCGGGCCCTGGGGATCGTCCCCGGCATGCCGGGACGGAGCGCCCTGGCCCGGATGTTCTGAAAAAGAAAAAGGGCCCCGGAAGGGGACCCCATGCCAGCCTCAGGCGGTCCGCCGCTGGAAGCGGACGCCCCGGAGGGGGACCGTCAGCCCGGCCAGGATGCGCTGGACCTCCGCGGCAGGGAGGCTCTCCGGCAGCCCCTCCGGCAGGGGCTCCAGGGTGAGGAAGATGTCGGTCTCCCCCGCCTGGAGGAAGTCCAGCAGGGCATCTCCCGGCCCTTCCGGGATGGAGATGCCGGCCTGCACCCCCTGCCCGTCGCCAGTGGGCCAGTAGACCAGGAGAACATGAATCCGGTGCCCCGGATGGTAACCCCAGCGGTAGGTGAACTCCCGGGGCCTGGCCGCCAGCACCTGCTTGATCTCGAGTTCCAGTTGCGGCACGTAGAAGAAAGCCAGCCGCTCCCCACCCGGCCCCAGCGCGCTGTGGGCCTGTTCCGGCATGTAGATGGGCGGCAGATCCATCGACTCACCCCCCGGCCCCGTGCCTTCTGCCACGCGCCACCATCCTGTCCGGCGGCAGGCCGGGCCATGCGGCCGCCGACCCTGTGGCAGCCCGGGTCTCTGCCATTCTACCCCATGGCCGGCGCCGGTGTCCACGCGGCCCCGTGCCGCCGGTGTCCACGCGGCCCCGTGCAAGGATCTGGCAACGTAAAAGGGCCGCCGGCGGCACAGCCTAGGCTACAGAAAGCCGCACCACCGACTACAGAATGCCGCACCCATGACAAGGAGGGGACCGGCCGTGGCCGAACTGGACCCCTTTCTCCCTGCCCCGCCGGAGCCAGCGGGGCCGCCGCCCCACCCCCGAACCTCGCCGCCGGCTCCCCGAGGTCCGGCCCCCAACCGGGCCGGGGAGACCGCGTACCGGAACCCGGTCCGGTTGGCCCGGCGCTCCCCGCCCCGCCGTCCGGCGGCGGAGGTCGATCCCCAACGGCTCCGGCCATCCCCTGGGGTCCCGGGGTCCAGCGGCAGCTGGCGGGAACCGGAGTGAAGGACACCAGGAGCCCCGGCCTTCCAGGCCGGGGCTCGGTCTTGCCCGCCCCGTCGGGTGGGGGCGGGTGGGATGGTCACAGGGGTGCGGTGGGTATCCGTCAGCGGGAGGTCTCGCCCCGGGTCTGGCCGCCGGCCCGGGAATGGGTCTGGTCCTCCAGCCGCCGGGTCGCCGGGGATGCCAGCCGGCTGGCCACCCGCCGGGGATCAAGGCCGATCTCCGCCGCGACCTCCTGGCTGAACCGGTCGAGGAGCGCCCCGGGGTCGATGCCCGCGGCATCCGGCGCCGCCCCGGCCCCTGGTTCCCTCCCCACCGGAGGCTTTTGTCCTCCAGGGAACACCGTCGATCACCCCCGGCGTTACGTTGCCCAGCCGCGGGGAGCCGTATGCCGGAGCGCCGGAAGCTCCGGGCCTCGGCCACCCCGGGAACCGCCCCCGGGGAATACTAGCCCCAGTCGCGCTCCGGGGGCGACAAAGATCCCGCAGCGTGAAGGTCCCGCAGCGCCGGCAGAGGAGGTGGCCTCGGGGTGTTCCGGCGGAGCAAGAGGTGGATCGGATGGGCTGCGCTGCTGGCCGTCCTGGCGGCAGCCAGCCTGCTGTTGCCGGCTGTCCGGCCCCTCGCGGCCCCCGGTAGGGAGCCCCACCCGGCCTGCCAGCCTCCTCCGGATCCGGGGGGCCCGGGGTCCCAGGCCCCGGCCGGAGACCCGGGGCCCGGCGGCCCCGCCAGCGATCCGGAGCTGCCCTTCGCGGCGGAGCCGCCGGCGCCGCTGCCCCACGCCCCCTACGTGCCGGCGGCAAAGGGGCGGGTCGCCCTGGTGGTGGACACCGCCCGGCGGCAACTGACCCTTCTGGTCAACGGCTTTCCCCACCGGACCTGGCCCGTCGCCGTTGGAAAAAGCAACACCCCCTCCCCCCAGGGCCTCTGGCAGGTGGTCCGAAAGGACAAGGGGTGGGGGAAGGGCTTTGGCACTCGGTGGCTGGGGCTCAACGTCCCCTGGGGCATCTACGGCATCCACGGCACCAATAAGCCCGGGAGCATCGGCTCCCGGGCCAGCGGCGGCTGCATCCGGATGCGGAACCGGGACATCGAGGAGCTGTACGAGTGGGTGCCCCTGGGGACGCCGGTCTGGATCATCGGCCAGCCGGTGCGCCCTGGCCGCCGGCTGGTCCCCGGTCACACGGGGGCAGACGTCCTCGCCGTTCAGAAGCGGCTCCGGGAGAAGGGCTTCTACAACGGCCCCCTGGACGGCCGGTACGGCCCCGGCACCGAAGAGGCGGTGCGCCGGCTGCAGCGGGAGCACCGGCTGCCCGTCACCGGCACCGTGGACGAGCGGGTCTACCGCATCCTGGGGCTCCTGCCCTGAACTGGGGCTCCTGCCCTGAACTGGGGCTCCTGCCCCGAGTTGGGGCTCCTGCCCTGAGTCGGGCCTCCTCCCCTGGGCCAGGCCCCCGGCGGCCCAGGCCTCTGCCCGCTGCCGCGGGCCCCGGCGCCTATCCGGCGCCCCGGCGGAGGAGCCAGAACCCCGCGGCCACCAGCAGGAAGGGCAGGAGGTACGGGGCGAGTTGCACCCCCAGGGTGAGCACCCACAGGAAGGTGGCCAGGCCCAGGAGAAAGGCGCCGGGGATCAGGGGCCACATGGCCGGCCGGGTGCCGGTGGCGTAGACCCCCAGGAACCCCAGGCCCAGAAAGGCAAAAAAGAAAGCGAAGGGCAGGCCCCCGGGCAGATACCCGTCCAGCAGGATGTAAGCCGCCCAGGCCCCCAGGAGCCAGGCCCCGGTCAGGTACTCCCACCGGCGCTCCCGCCACCGGTACGCGCCAGCCAGGGTAGCGGCGAGAAGGCCCAGCGCCCCGGCCCCGAACCAGGGCCCCGGGCGCCACAGCACCTCCACCAGCCACCAGAGGCCCAGGCCGATGAGCAGGTATGGCAACCAGCGCCTGTGAGAGTCAATCTCCAGCCGCACTCTCTCCCTCCGAGAAGCGCCCTGGGACCGGCGCGCCGCCGCGCCCCGGCCTCAGCCCTCGGCCGCGCACGAGCCTCAGCCTTCGGCCGCGCCCCCGTCCCCGGCGGCCGTCTCGCCACTCCGGGAGGCTCCCCCGGCGCCCGCGGAAATCCCCTCCTCCTGGCCAAGGAACCGGGCCGCCCGCTCCTCGTCCAGGGGAGCGAAGATCCCCCGGGCCCGGGCCACCTGCACGCCCGCGGGGTCCCGGGCCTCCGCCCGGGCCGCGACGATCCGGCTGTTCTCGCCGGCGATGGTCGCGGTGATCCGGTACGGCACGCCCACCCGCATCGGCCGCCGGTAGGTCACCTCGATCTTCCGGGTGACCGCGGGGACCAGCCGGGCATAGATGAGCTGGCTCATGACCTCGTCCAGGACCCCGGCGACGATGCCGCTGTGGACCACGCCCGGCGGGCCCTGGAGGTCGGCGGTGGGGATGAACTCGGTCTCTACCTGGTCGCCGACCAGGCGGATGTTCAGCCGGAGCCCCCGGGGGTTCTCCGGGCCACAGACAAAGCACTCCCAGTGGAGGCCCTGGAGCCGGTCGCGTTCCACAGCGAATCCCCTCCTAGCGTCCCTTCCATTGTCGCGCTGGCGGCAGGGGCGGTCAACCAACCGGTCCCTCCGGCATCGGGTCCGGCGGAAGCGGGCCGGGCGGGCCATGGCCCGCCCGGCCGAGGTTCACTTCAGGGCCCGGAAGAGCACGTAGGCTCCGAGGGCGATGAAGGCCAGGGGCACCAGCTTGACCACCAGGACAATCAGCCAGCCGATTACCCCGAAGAGTACCCCCAGGGTCTGGACCAGGAGATACGGGGTGGCCAGAAGGAAGAGCACCACTGCCACGACCAGGGCCCACTTCCCGGCGACCCCCGCCCAGTGCGCGGCGGCAAAGGCGATGGCCAGGGCCATGAGCACAAAGCCGCTGGCCACCACGGCCTTGAGGGCCACGAGGAAGCCGAAGGCGACCAGAAGCAGACCAAGGCACCCCAGGCAGGTGGAATGGGCCATCGACATCGCCTCACCGGGGAGAAGCTTCCGGCCGTCCGCCGCCGCGGCGGCCTTCCCTACTAAGAGATTCCCCCGGCCAGGGCGGAGGTTCGTGACGCGCGAGGAGCGGCCGTTCCGGAACGGAACGGCCGCGACGGAAACCCGGGTGGCGTGAGACCCTGGTGACGGCCCGCCGGCCGGAGAGCGCTGACCTCAACCCTTGCTCGTCAGCATCAGGAGCCCCAGCAGGACAAAGGCCAGGCCGGCCCCGGTCCGCAGGAGGTGCAGGGGCAGGAGCCGGGTGATGGTCTCGCCCAGGAGAACCCCCAGGAGCGCGGAGAGCACCAGGGCCACAGCGGCTCCGAGGAAGACCATCCAGGGGGACTGGGAGTTGGCGGCCACCACCATGGTTGCCAACTGGGTCTTGTCCCCCACCTCTGCCAGGAAGACAATGGCAAAGGTCACCAGCGCGGCCTTCAGGTCCACAGGGCGTCCTCCCGCCGGCGGTATTCCTGCAGCGGTAAAGGCTATGTGGCCCCGGGCCAGGGTAGAACCCCGGGCGGCCACCGGCCCCGGCAGCAGCCTGCGCTACCCCTGGGCCGCCTCCCCTCTGGCCTTCTCTCCCTGGGCCATCTCCCCCTGGGCCCCCTCCTCCTGGGCCACCTCGCCCCTGGCGATTTCCCGAACCAGGGACAGAAGCACCTCCCGCCGGTTGAGGGACGGATCCTCCGCGATAATCTCCCGGAGGCGCCGCAGGACCTTGCCGACCTGCGGCCCGGGCCCGATCCCGAGGGCCTCCATGACGTCCCGGCCGCTCACCGCCAGGGCCGCGGCGGGGTTCGCGACCCCGGCCTGCTGCATCTCCTGCAGGGTCTGCCGAAGCGCCTCCAGGCTCGCCAGTTCATCGTCCCTGACCCGGCCGCCCAGGTCAGCCCGGCGGAGCGCGAGAAGGTCCTCCACGTGCTCGGCGCCCACCCGGGCCACCCACCGCCGCCTCCCCCGGGGCCCCATCTGGAGGGGCACCATGTGGTGCCGGACGAGGTGCGCCACCCTGGCCACCAGCTCCCGGCTGTAGCGCAGGCGCCGGAGGATGGCGGCGGTGAGTTCAGCGCCCTTCTTCTCGTGGCCGTAGAAGTGGCCCACGCCCTGCTCGTCCAGGGTGAAGGTGTGGGGCTTCCCGACGTCGTGGAGCAGGGCGGCGAGGCGCAGGTGGAGGGCCGCCGGCACCTGGTCCAGCACTTCCAGGGTGTGGCCGAAGACGTCCCGGTGGTGGTGCGGGTTCCGCTGGTCAAACCCCCGGCAGGCCTCCAGTTCGGGGAGGATGAGCCGCAGGAGGCCCGATTCCGCCAGCAGCGTCATCCCCTGGGCCGGCCGGTCGGAGAGGAGGATCCGGTTCAGTTCGTCCCGGACCCGCTCCACGGCCACCCGGGCGATCCAGGCGGCACAGGAGCGGATCGCCGCCCAGGTGTCCGGGTGGATGGCAAACCCCAGGGTCGCGGCGAACCGGATAGCCCGCAGCATCCGGAGGGGGTCCTCGCGGAAACGGGCAACGGGATCCCCCACCGCCCGCAGGATCCGCCGCTCCAGGTCGGCGCGCCCGCCGAAGGGATCCACAAGGCCCGCGGCCGGAGACCAGGCCATGGCGTTCACGGTGAAGTCCCGGCCGGAAAGGTCGGCGAGGAGGCCCGGAGAAACCGCCGCAGCCTGGGGCCGGGCCACCGGCTCCCCGCCCCGGCGGAAGGTGGTGACCTCCACCGGCAGGTCCCCGGCCAGGACCGTGACGGTCCCAAAGCGGAGCCCGACCGGGATGACCGCGTCGAAGCGGTCCATCACCTCCTCCGGTCGGGCTGACGTGACCACGTCCCAGTCTTTGGGCGGGCGGCCCAGGAGGGCGTCCCGCACGCACCCGCCCACCAGGTAGGCTTCAAAATCCGCCAGGCCCCTCAGGACCTGGCGGACGCCCTCCGGGATCTGGTCAAAGGACAACCCGTGCAACGGAACCACCCCCACCGCCAACCGCCTGCTGCCAGGGAACGGCCGGCGAGCGCCGCCGGCCCGGCTTACTTCCGGTCGGCGGCGTGGAAGATCGCCTGGGCCGCTTCCATGATCCCCTCGCTGAGGGTCGGGTGCGGGTGGATGGTCCGGGCGATGTCCTCCACCAGGGCCCCCATCTCCAGGGCCAGGGCGGCCTCGCTGATCATCTCCGAGACCTCGGGGCCGGCCATCTGGACCCCCAGGACGACGCCGGTCTTCGCGTCGGCGACGATCTTCACCAGCCCGTCGGTCTCGCCCAGGGTGAGGGCCCGGCCGGAGGCGGTGAACTGGAACCGGCCCACCTGCACCTCGTACCCCTGCTCCCGGGCCTGCTGCTCCGTGAGGCCCACGTAGGCGATCTCCGGGTCGGTGAAGACCACCGCCGGGACGCTCACCCAGTCCTTGGCCGCGGGCTTGCCCGCGATGGCCTCCGCGGCCACCAGCCCCTCGTGGGAGGCCTTGTGGGCCAGCAGCATCCCCCCGGCCACATCGCCGATGGCGAAGATGTGGGGGACGTTCGTCCGGCACTGCTCATCGGTCTTGATGAAGCCCCGGTCGTCGAGCTCCACCCCCGCGGCCGCCAGGTTCAGCCCCTCGGTGTTGGGCTTGCGGCCGACGGAGACCAGCACCTTGTCCGCGGGCAGGGAGAGGACCTGGCCGTCTGAGGCCTCCACCTGGAGCACTGTCCGGCCCCCCTCCTCCACGAGGCCCCGGGCCCTCGCCCGGGTGTGGACCGTCACCCCCAGCCGCCGGAGCTTGCGCATCAGGACGTTCACCAGGTCCGGGTCGGTGCCGGGGAGGATCTGGTCC
>QGUP01000050.1 GCA_003242505.1 Bacillota bacterium | reverse complement strand
GGGGGCGCAGCCGGCGGCCTGGACCGCGACCAGCCGGGGGAAGGGGCGGCGGATCCAGCCCAGGGCCTCCATCTCCAGGAGGGCCTTGTAGATGCCAATGATCCCCACCCCGCCGCCGGTGGGGTAGAGGATGGCGTCGGGGAGCCGCCAGCCCATCTGTTCGGCGATCTCATAGCCCATGGTCTTCTTGCCCTCGACCCGGTAGGGCTCCTTGAGGGTGGCGGCCTCGAACCAGCCGTACCGCCGGGCCGCCCGGGCGACGACGGCCCCGGCGTCGGAGATGAGCCCCCGGATCAGGAAGGTCCGGGCTCCGGCCAGGGCGCACTCCCGCATCGGCAGGGCCTCGGCGTCCTGGGGCATCACCACCACGCACCCCAGGCCCGCCCGGGCGGCGTAGAGGGCCCAGGCCGCCCCGGCGTTGCCCGCGGTGGGCAGGGCCAGAACCCGGGCCCCCAGTTCCCGGGCCCGGCTGACCCCCACCGCCGCGCCCCGGGACTTGAAAGTGCCCCCGGGGTTCACCCCCTCGTCCTTCAGCCAGAGGTCCGGGAGGCCCAGGGCCTCGCCCAGCCGGGGCACGGGGTAGAGAGGGGTCATCCCCTCCCCAAGACTGACCACCTGGGCCGGGTCCCGGACCGGCAGCAGCTCCCGGTACCGCCAGAGGGTGGGGGGCCGCTCCCGGAGCCGGTCCCGGTCCACTTCCCTTCTGGCCCGGTCCAGGTCGTACCGGGCCAGCAGGGGGCTGCCGCAGGGGCAGAGGTTCTGGAGCCGGTCCGGGTCCTGCCGGCTGCCGCACCGGGGGCACTCCAGGTGGGTGAGGTAGCTCACGGCCGGCCACCCTCCGTACACAAAATATCCCATCGGGTAGAATGTTCGTCCATGGAGATGCTTCCATGAAGATTCTCCGCTGTCCGCCCATCCCCTGCCAGCCTCCGGCCCCTTCTTTGCCGCACCATTGCCGCCGGGGGCCGATACCCTGGAGGGAGGAGAGGGGCCCCCGGCGGCAGCCGGGGCCGAAAGGGGAGTGAGCGCCATGGCGGCGGAAGAGCCATATCCGCCGGAAGACTTGACGGCGGTGGCCCGGCGGCTGGAGGCCGCGGGGCCGGAGTCGACCCTGCGCTGGGCGGCGGAGACCCTGGGGCCGGACCGGGTGGCGGTGGCCTGCAGTTTCGGCGCCGAGGACATGGTGCTGGTGGACCTCTGGAGCCGGGTGAACCCGGGGGGGAAGGTCTTCTACCTGGACACCGGGCTGCTCTTTCCGGAGACCTACGAGACCCGGGACCGGCTCCTGGCCCGGTATCCGGTCACCGTCACCCGGTACGCCCCCCTCATTACCCTCGAGGAGCAGGCGGAGGCGTACGGGGAGGAACTCTGGTGCCGGGACCCCGACCGGTGCTGCGCCCTGCGGAAGGTCGAGCCCCTTGCCCGGGCCCTCCGGGGCCTTCGGGGCTGGGTGACCGGCATCCGCCGGGAGCAGGCCCCCACCCGGGCCGGCGCGCAGGTGGTGGAGTGGGACCACCGGCACGGGCTGGTCAAGGTGAACCCCCTGGCGGCCTGGACCTGGGACCAGGTCTGGGCGTACATCCGGGAACACGCTGTGCCCTACAACCCTCTCCACGACCAGGGCTATCCGAGCATCGGCTGCCAGCCCTGTACCCGGCCGGTCGCTCCCGGGGAGGACCTCCGGGCCGGGCGCTGGCCGGGCTTTGCCAAGACCGAGTGCGGTCTGCACCGCTGAGGGGGTGCGGGCCATGGACACGATGAACAGCCCGGCGGCGGGGAACACCGCGGCGGCCGCGAACAGCGCAGCGGCGGGAAACAGCGCCCCGGGCAACGGCGCGCCGGCCGCGGATCGGCTGGTGCCTCCCCACGGCGGACGGCTGGTGGACCGGGTCCTGACCGGCGACCGGCTGGCCGCGGCCCGGGAGCGGCTGCCGGCCCTCCGGCTCCTGCCCATCTCCGAAGCCGTCGCGGCGGACCTGGAACTCATCGCCACCGGAGCCTACAGCCCCCTGGAGGGGTTTCTCGACCGGGCCGGGTACCGGTCGGTGCTGGCGGAGATGCACCTCCCCGGCGGCCTGCCCTGGACCCTGCCCATCACCCTGCCGGCGCCCCCGGAGGCGGCGGCGGGGCTCCGGGAGGGGGAGGAGGTCTGCCTGGCGGCGGGCGACGGGGAGCCCCTCGGCCTCCTGGAGGTCCGGGAGGTCTACCGGCCGGACCGGGAGGAGGAGGCCCGGCGGGTCTACGGCACCCTGGACCCGGCCCACCCGGGGGTCCGGCGGCTGGCGGAGCAGGGGGAAGCTGTCTACCTGGCCGGACCGGTCTGGCTCCTCCGGCGCCGGCCGGCCCCCTTCCCGGACCTGGCCCTGGACCCCGCCGAGACCCGGCGGATCTTTGCCGGGCGGGGCTGGCGGCAGGTGGTGGGCTTTCAGACCCGCAACCCCATCCACCGGGCCCACGAGTACATCCAGAAGGTGGCCCTCGAGGTGGTGGACGGGCTCCTGATCCACCCCCTCCTCGGGGAGACCAAGGCGGACGACCTGCCGGCGCCGGTCCGGGTCCGGGCCTACCGGGAGGTGGTGGACCGCTATTTCCCCCGGGACCGGGTGCTCCTGGCCGCCTTCCCCGCGGCGATGCGGTACGCCGGCCCCCGGGAGGCGGTCTTCCACGCCCTGGTCCGGAAGAACTACGGCTGCAGCCACTTCATCGTGGGCCGGGACCATGCGGGGGTGGGGCGCTTCTACGATCCGGAGGAGGCCCAGCGCATCTTTGACCGGTTCGACCCGGCCCTCCTCGGCGTGGTGCCCCTCCGGTTCAGCCGCACCTTCTGGTGCCGGGCCTGCGGCGCCATGGCGTCGGAGAAGACCTGCCCCCACGGGGAGGCGGACCGGCTCTCCCTCTCCGGCACCCGGGTTCGGGAGTGGCTCCAGGCCGGCCGCCCCCTGCCGGCGGAACTGACCCGGCCGGAGGTGGCCCGGACCCTGGCCGCGGCCCTGTCCGAAGGGGCGCTGGCCGGAGATGGATAGGCCGCGGATAGGCGTCACCTGGCAAGGCCCTCAGCACAAGGCCCTCAGCACAAGGCCCTGTCCGATGGATGACCGAAAGGCCCCCCTGGAACAGGAGCCCGCCCTCCCCGGCGGGCTCCTGCCCTTGTGGCAGGCTCCCGGCCTTGCCGGCAGGCTCCCGGCCCCGGGACATCCTAACTCCGGGCCCTGGAGGTTTCCTGCCGGGAAAGTGCCAGCCATCCCCCTTTTCCTCTGGGGTCGGCCCGTGCCATAATGGTAGACGGCCGATTCCATTTCGTGGCAGGCTGCCCGGGCGACCTGTCGCGGCAGGTTCCCCCGGCGGACCGGGCCGCCTGCGCCCGGAGGTCTCCGGGAAGAGGTGAGGGGCATGTGGAAGGTCATCTACGTCGCATCGAGTCAGGAGGTGGCCGCCCGGCTCCGGGACGCCCTCGCCCGGGAGGGACTTCTGGTGCGCCTGCGACCTGTGGGGGGGACCGAAGGTTCGGGACCGGTGGAGATCCTGGTTCCCCGGGCAGAGGCCCGGGATGCCTACGAGGTTCTGACCGAGATCCTCGGGCGGACCCGGCCGCCCCGGCTCTAGACCGCCGGCCGGTCCAAACCACCCGAGACCATCGGCCCCCGACCCACTCTAGACCATCGGCCACCCCGATCTAGACTATCGACCGGGCCTCCGAACTTTGGTGAGCCCGATCTTCCCCTGATAGACGCCCTCCGCTGACTTTGGTAAAATAGGTTAACAAAGTCCGAGAAGGGGATGGCCAGTGAAGCGGATTGGAGTACTCACGAGCGGTGGCGATGCGCCCGGCATGAACGCCGCCATCCGCGCGGTGGTACGCAGGGGGCTCTCCCTGGGGCTGGAGGTTTACGGCATCCGCCGTGGCTTTGCCGGGCTGATCGCCGGGGACTTCGTTCCCCTGTCGGTGCGGGACGTCGGAGACATCATCCACCGGGGCGGCACCATCCTCCGGACCGCCCGGAGCGAGCGGTTCATGACCCCGGAGGGCCAGCGGGAGGCCCTGGAGCAGATCCGGGCTGCCGGCCTGAGCGGCCTGGTGGTCATCGGGGGCGACGGCTCTTTCCGGGGCGCCAAGGTGCTCACCGACGCCGGGGTGCCCTGCGTCGGGATCCCCGGGACCATCGACAACGACATCGCCGGGACCGACACCACCATCGGCTTTGACACCGCGGTCAACACCGTGGTCCAGGCGATGAACGCGATCCGGGACACCGCCACGTCCCACGAGCGGATCTTCGTCATCGAGGTGATGGGCCGGCACAGCGGCTGGATCGCCCTGGCCGCGGGGCTGGCCGGGGGCGCCGAGTCGATCCTCATCCCCGAGGTGCCCTTCTCCCTGGATGAGGTCTGCAAGCGGCTGCGGGAGAGCCGGGAGAAGGGCAAGCGGCACTCCATCATCCTGGTGGCCGAAGGGGTCGGCAGCGGCTTTGCCATCGCCGAGGCCATCAAGGAGCGGACCGGGTTTGAGACCCGGGTGACGGTCCTCGGCCACATCCAGCGGGGCGGCCCGCCCACGGCCCAGGACCGGATCCTCGCCAGCCGGCTGGGTGCGAAGGCAGCCGAGCTCCTGGCGGAGGGCCGGGGCGGGGTCGTGGTGGGGATCATCAATGGTGAGATCGCGGTCCATCCCATCGATGAGGTGGTGGGCAAGACCAAGCCGATCCCCACGGAACTGGTTTCCCTGGCCGAGGTGCTGGCCATCTGAGCCGTCGCCCGGGAGCCCTGCTCCCGGTCTGGCGGCAAGACCGGAATGCAGGAGGATCACATACCCATGCGCAGGACAAAAATTGTTGCGACCATCGGCCCGGCCAGCGAGCGGATTGAGGTGCTGACGGAACTGATCGCCGCCGGCATGAACGTCGCCCGGCTGAACATGTCCCACGGGTCCCAGGAGGAGCACCGGCGTCGGATCGAGGCGGTGCGGGAGGCCGCCCGGCGGACCGGCCGCCGGGTCGGGATCATGCTGGACCTCAAGGGGCCTGAGATCCGGATCGGCACCTTCCCCGAGGGCAAGGTGGTCCTCCGGGAGGGGGAGCGGTTCACCCTCAGCACCGAGCCCCGGGAGGGCGGGCCCGACGGGGTGTACGTCGCCTACCCCCAGCTCCCCCAGGACGTGGCCCCGGGCCGGCTGATCTACCTGGACGACGGCAACATCGTCCTCGAGGTGGTGGCCGTCGCGGAGACCCAGGTGCACTGCAAGGTGCTGGTGGGCGGCGTCCTCTCCGACCGGAAGAAGGTGAACCTCCCGGGGACCCGGGTCTCCCTGCCGCCCCTGTCGGAGAAGGACGTGGAGGACATCCGCTTCGGCGTCGAGATGGATGTGGACTTCATCGCTGCCTCCTTTGTCCGGAAGGCCGCGGACGTCCTGGCCATCCGCAAGGTGCTGGAGGAAGCCGGGGGCCGACAGCAGATCATCGCCAAGGTGGAGTCCCAGGAGGGCTTTGACAACCTGGAAGAGATCCTGCAAGTGGCCGACGGGCTGATGGTCGCCCGGGGCGATCTGGGGGTCGAGGTGCCCACCGAAGAGGTTCCGCTCATGCAGAAGGCGATGATCGCCCGGGCCAATGCCCTGGGTAAGCCGGTCATCACCGCCACCCAGATGCTCGAGTCGATGGTGAAGCACCCCCGGCCCACCCGGGCCGAGGCGTCGGACGTGGCCAACGCGATCTACGACGGCACCGACGCGATCATGCTCTCCGCGGAGACCGCCGCGGGGGATTACCCCGTCGAGGCGGTCCGGACCATGGCCCGGATCGCCGAGCGGACCGAGGCGGCCCTGGACTACCAGGCGATCCTGGAGGGGAAGCGGCGGCAGGCCGGGGCGACCCTCGCCACCGTCACCGAGGCCATCTCCCACGCGACGGTCTCCACCGCGGCGGATCTCGGGGCGGCGGCGATCATCACCGCAACGGTCTCGGGCTTCACCGCCCGGATGGTCTCCAAGTACCGGCCCCAGGCTCCCATCATCGCGGTGACCCCCCACGAGTACGTGGCCCGGCAGCTCTGCCTGGTCTGGGGGGTGACCCCGGTGGTGATGCCCGAGACCGACAACACCGACGAGATGATCGAGCGGGCGGTCCAGGGGGCCCTGACCAGCGGGCTTGTGAAGGGCGGCGACCTGGTGGTCATCACCGCGGGCGTCCCGGTGGGGACTCCGGGGAGCACCAACCTCATCAAGGTCCAGACCGTGGCCGAGGTCCTGGCCCAGGGCACCGGCATCGGCCGGCAGCCGGTGGTGGGCATCGCCCGGGTGGTCCGCACCCCCGAGGAGGCGGAGACCCTGCAGGCCGGAGAGATCCTGGTGGCGCCCTTCACCGATTCCGAGTACGTCCCGGCCATGGAGCGGGCGGCCGCGGTGGTGACCGAGGAAGGGGGCTACACCTCCCACGCCGCGGTGGTCTGCCTCTCCCTGGGGATCCCGGTGGTGGTGGGCGCCCAGGGCGCGACCCGGGCGATCCGCACCGGGGAAGTGATCACCGTCGATACCCCCCGGGGACTGGTCTACCGAGGCCGGGCCACCACCCGGTAAGGCCTGGCTTAGGCCTGGTGCGGCCCAGGCTTTGGACGGCCCAGACCGCTTGCGGTTCAGCCCGATTGCGGCGCAGCCCGGTTCCAGGATACGACCCTGGGGCTCTGGAGAACTTCGGCAGCCCGGCGCCGGCCTGACCGGCGGCCGGGCTGCGGCGTGTCCGGACGCTGGGGCTGCGGCGCGCCCGGCTTCTGTCCCGCCGGGGCCGTGCTTCGGCCGGACGGGGCGGTGCTTCGGCCCGCCGGGGACGGGGCCCTGCCCCGGCCTGCCGGGGACGGAGCCCTGCCCCGACCTGCCGCGTCCCGGCTTCGGCCCGACGGGGCCCAATCCGGGTTCGATGGGGTCCCGGCCCGGTGGGGTAGAGTTTGCACTGTACGTATGGTATAAATGGAATCAAGCCCGTTGGCGTTGTGACCACTATCACCTGACCCCCAGACCGCGGGCGGGTAGAATACCATCGGAGAGCAGCCCCCTCCGGGGCCAGCCAGGAGGTCGAAAGGGCATGGCACTGAGCCGTGAGGCCATCATGGAGGTGCTCCGGTCGGTTCAGGATCCCGAACTGCACCGGAGCATCGTGGACCTGGACATGGTCAAGGACGTGCGCATCGAAGGCAACGACGTCACCGTCGTGATCAACCTGACGGTACCCGGCTGCCCCCTGAAGGCCCACTTCCAGCGGGATGTGGCCCAGCGGCTGCGGGAGGCCTTCCCGGAGGTCGGCCGGGTGAATGTGGAGTTTGGCGCCATGACCGACCAGGAGCGGGCGGCGGTGGCGGCCAAGGTTAGGGGCGGCAGCCCTGGCGCCGCCGCGGCGACCCCGGCCACCGCGGAACTGGCGGCCCGGTACCGGATCATCGGCGTGGCCTCGGGCAAGGGCGGGGTCGGCAAGTCCACCACCACCGTCAACCTAGCGGTGGCCCTGCGGCAGCTGGGCTACAAGGTGGGCATCATCGACGCGGACATCTACGGCTTTTCTATCCCCCGAATGATGGGGAACATGAGCCGGCCGGTGGTCCTGGACGAGCAGACCATCGTGCCGGTGGAGAGCCACGGGGTGAAGTTCATCTCCGCGGGCTCCCTGGTGGACGAGGGGACGCCCATCATCTGGCGGGGCCCGATGCTGGGCAAGATGATCGAGCAGTTCCTGACCCACGTCCTCTGGGGCGACCTGGACTACCTGCTCCTGGACCTGCCCCCGGGCACCGGCGATGTGCCCCTCTCGGTGGCGCAGATGCTGCCGAAGACCGACATCATCATCGTCACCACCCCCCAGGCGGCGGCCTCCCAGGTGGCCAGCCGGGTGGGGGCGATGGCCCAGAAGACCAACCAGCGGGTCATCGGGGTCATCGAGAACATGGCCTACTTCATCTGCGACAACTGCCAGAAGGAGCACTTTATCTTCGGCAAGGGCGGAGCCGAGGCGCTGGCGAAGAGCCTGGGCACCGAGGTCATCGCCCGCATCCCCTTGGAGGGGGAGGTCCGCCTGGGCGGCGACGTGGGCGACCCGGTGGTCATCGACCGGCCCGACTCCCCGGCGGCCCAGGCCTTCCTGGCCGCAGCCCGGCGGGTGGCAGAGGTGGCGCCGCCGCCGGTGTGGAGCGACGAACTGCGGGTGCTTTGAGCCCCGGCTGGCCGCTTTGGGCAGCCGGCCCGGGGAGAAGGGCAGTAAGCCTGGGGAAAGGAAACGGGCAAGGGGCCAGAGTGGGCAGGAGGCCAGAGTGGTCAAGAGAGCAGAGTGGGCAAGAGAAGCTCGGGCAAGAGAGAAGAGCTGACAAGAGGGCAGAGCGGGCAGGATCGGCGATGCCGGTCCTGCCCGCTTTTCATGTCCGCCTCGTCTCCTGGGGGTTTGGGTGCACCGGGAGCCGAAGGGGTGGGGAAGTCGGCGCGCTCTTCCGGTACTGCCTGGAGGGACACGGGCCCGTTTGGGTGCAGAGTCTGCAAAGACAGGAAATGGGCGGACAGGGGCGCGATTGACTGAACACCAGTTTTTGTCTAAGATGCAATCGAACGACAGGTACGCCTATTGGCTACAAGTGGCGGCGTAACCCTTTGGGAGTGTCCGGGTGCTTTGTTCTTCCCTGGACACAAGAGGGAAGTTAGGACTGGCTGGTTCATAGCTGGATGGTTCAGAGGAGGTCCGCAGCGGTGTTGAGAGGCGCATGGCAGCGGTACTGGGTGAGTGTGGCGGCGTTGGTGCTGGCCCTGTCGGCCGTGGCCTGGCCTGCGTCAGGGGCGGCGGAGGAACGGAAGGAGTACGACAGCCAGGAAGAGTGTCAGCGGGTGGAGCAGTACGCCTGCATCAACGCTGGTGGCAAGTGGCGGCGGGCACTAGACCTGGGACCGTGGAACACAAAAGGAACGGTAGGCCCGCCCATCATCATCGACCCGGTGGAGGCGAAAGAGCAGGGGGAAGCGATGCCGGTCAACTATAGCGGCACTCCGGAGCACCCCATCGTTGTGGTGGACATGGACCTGGTCAATTTCTGCGGTGACAAGGCCGAGCCGGTGGTGCCCGGAACGACCAACATCGTGGAGTTCCCCTGCGACGAGGCCCTGCCTTGGATTGACCCCCGGACCAACCGGACCATGATCCCCATTCGCTTTGTCAGCGAGGCCATGGGGATGGAGGTGAAGTGGGACGCCGCTACCCAGACGGTGACCGTTCGCCGGGACGGGCTGACGGTGCAGCTGCAGGTGGGCAACACCACAGCGCAGGTGAACGGCCAGGCCATCCCGGTGGATGCACCACCGATTGTGGTGCCGCCGGGGCGGGTGATGGTGCCCTTGCGGTTCATCAGCGAGGCTTTCGGGGCGAAGGTGGATTGGATAGGGGATGAGGAAGAGTCGCCGGATGGGAAGCCGGGGTGGGGGAAGTATCAGATTTGGGGGGGTGTTGCGAAATCCCCGTAAGCCAGTGAAACCTGGAGCGTAGAACAGGAAAGCCACCATATCCCGCGAATTGGTTGGATTAGCCGCCAAAACAACCAAAACCGCGGGGATGGTGGCAAGACCA
>QGUP01000049.1 GCA_003242505.1 Bacillota bacterium | reverse complement strand
GTCCAGGATCGACCGGCGCATCCCCTTCCGGTGCAGGGTCCGGTGGAAGGTGACGGCAAACCGGTGGGCCTCGTCCCGGATCCGCTGGAGCAGGTGCAGGGCATGGCTCCCCCGGGGCAGGACGATGGGCTCCGGATCGCCTTCCCGGAACAGTACCTCCTCCTCCTTGGCCAGGGCGAAGGTCGGGATCTCCGCCACCCCCAGGGCCCGCATCGCCTCCCGGGCGGCGCTGAGCTGCCCCTTGCCGCCGTCGATGATCACCAGGTCCGGGAAGGCGGCGAACTTGAGCTCTGCCGCCTGCCGCCGGCCGCCCCGACGGGCCCGGCCGCCGCCGTCCCCGGAGTAGTCCGCCGGGGCCTCCGCGGCCAGGGCCTCCCCCGCCGCCGGCGCCTGATCCCCCGCCGCAGCCGCGGCCAGGGCTTCCCGCTCCGCCAGCCCCCGGCGAAACCGCCGGGTGATGACCTCCGCCATGCTGGCGAAGTCGTTGTTCTGGTCCACCCGGATCTTGAACTTCCGGTAGTCGCTCTTCTTCGGCACCCCGTCCTCGAAGACCACCATGGAGGCCACCACGTCGGTCCCCTGGACGTGGGAGATGTCGTAGCACTCGATCCGGTAAGGCAGGGCAGGCAGGCCCAGGGCCTGCTGCAGCTCCTCCAGGGCCCCCCGGGTGGCGGCGAGGTCCCGCTCCCGCTGGGTGCGCCGCTCCACCATCGCCTCCTGGGCGTTCTGGATCACCAGCTCCACCAGCCGCCGCTTCTCGCCCCGCTTGGGCGCGTGGAGCCGGACCCGGCTGCCCCGCTTCTGGCTGAGCCACTCCTCCAGGAGTTCCGCCTCCGGCGGCCGCTCCGCCACCAGGATCTCCGGCGGGATGAAGTTGGTCCGGTTGTAATGCTGCTGGAGGAACGCCCCCAGGATCTCCCCAGGGCTCTGGCCCTCGACGCTGGTGAGGACAAAGCTGTCCCGGCCCACGAGCTTGCCCTGCCGGACAAAGAAGACCTGGACGCAGGCCTCGTCCTGCTCCACCGCGCAGGCGATCACGTCCCGGTCCTGCATGTCGTCGGTGATGATCTTCTGCCGCTCCGCGATCTGCTCTACAGCCCGGATCCGGTCCCGGATCTCCGCCGCCCGCTCGAACTCCAGCCGCTCCGCGGCCTCCTCCATCTGCTGCCGGAGCCGGCGGAGGACGTCGTCCACCTTCCCTTCAAGGAAGGCCTCCACGTCCCGGACCGCCTGCATGTAGGCCTCCCGGTCCACCTGGGGGAGGCAGGGAGCCAGGCACCGGCCGATGTGCCACTGGAGGCACGCCCGGGGGTACCGGGACGGGTCGCTGCAGGTCCGCAGGGGGAAGAGCCGGCGCAGCAGCTTCAGGGTCTCGTGGACGCTCCCGCTGGCGGTGTAGGGGCCGAAGTACCGGGAGCCGTCCTTCCGCATCTGCCGGGCGATCAGCACCCGGGGCCACTCCTCGTGGAGGGTGAGCCGGATATAGGGGTAATGCTTGTCATCCCGGAGCCGGATGTTGTACCGGGGCTTGTGCCGCTTGATCAGGTTGGACTCCAGGATGAGGGCCTCGACCTCGTTGTCGGTGACGATGTGCTCGATCTGGGCGATCTGAGGCACCATCACCTGCACCTTGGGGGGCAGGTTCCGGCTGGCCTGGAAGTACTGCCGGACCCGGTGGCGCAGGCTGCGGGCCTTGCCCACATACAGGATCCGGCCCGCCGCGTCCCGGAAGATGTAGACGCCGGGCCGGTCCGGAAGCAGCCGGAGCTGTTCCTCCAGGTCCATCGCCGGTCACCTCAGGGCCATTATAGCAAAGGACAGGTGCTCAACCTTCGCCTCCCGGAACGCCGCGAGCCACTCCTCCTCTGACGGGTACCGCCGGGCGGGCACCCGCCGGGCGGGGACCGTCAGTTGCAAGGGTTCCCGGACAAAGGGGTACGGGTCCAGGGCAAAGCGCCCGGGCCCCAGCCGGCGCACCACCAGGTCCACCCGCCGGTCCCCCCGGTACCCCAGGGGCACCCCGGTGCTCAGGGCCGAGGGCACCGTGCCGGAGCCGTCCAGGCTCTCGGCGGGGTCGGCGTCGAGGCAGAGGAGCAGGGAGAGCCAGTCCCAGAGGGCGAGCCACCGCAGGTTGACCTGCAGCCGGCGCTGAAACCGGCGGACCTCCTTCTCCTGCCGCAGCCGCTGGATGGCCTGGGCCCGCAGGGCCGCCTGGCGGGCGGCCTCCCCGTTGAGAAAGGCGACCACCGCCTGGGCCTCCTCCTCCGGCAGCGCCCCGAGGCCCGTCGCCGGCCGGATCCCGTAGCCGTCCCAGAGGGCCGCGAGGTGCATGCTGACCAGCAGGCCGGCGTAGGCGTTCTGCTCCGCCACCGCGGCGATCCCTTCCCGGTAGAAGGCGGCCCGCTCCCGGTAGGGCAAGGCCCAGAAGGGCCGGGGAGCGCCGGTCTCCGGGTCCAGGGCGGGCCGGGCATCGGCCGCCTCCCAGCCGTCGTCGTGCAGGGCGGTGGCCAGGCAGACCGCCTCGTACGGTTCAGGGCGGCTCCAGGGGGCTGCGCCCCACGCGGCGGCCATCTCGCCGGCCAGCCGGCCGTGGTCCGCCTGGGTGATGAGAAGCAGCGAGTCGCCGTCGCGCCGGACCAGCACGGACCGGCCACCTCCACCTTCGCTGCAGGGCTGGTTTGCAATGGAACTCGTATCATCGGTCCGTTACGGGCGTCAAGCGGTCCGGATCCCGGGGCGCTTCCCGCCCCGAATCCGCCGGCACCTTCCGCTGCACCCAGAGGAGGTTGAACACCAGAGCCGCCGCGGTGACCGGGAAGACCATCCGGTGCCCCCAGGCCGAGGCCACCAGCCCGCCCACCAGGGGGCCTACCACGTCGCCGATGAAGATCGCACTGTTCACCAGCCCGAAGGCCCGGCCCTGGAACTCCCGGCCCGCCGCCCGGGAGACCAGGGCGTTGGCCGCCGGGAAGCCGCCGCCCAGGCAGGCCCCGAGAAGAAACCGCAGGACCAGGAGTTGCCAGGCGCTGGTCGCCAGCCCCTGGAGCAGGTACAGGACCGAGGCGCCCCCCAGGGCGTAGACCAGCACCCGCTTGTAGCCCAACCGGTCCCCCATCCGCCCCAGCAGGGGGGCGAAGATCACGTTGGCGACGCCGCTGGCGCTGAAGACAGCGCCGGCCATCACGTCGACCCACTGGGCCGGGGTGTCCAGGGTCTGGAGGAACAGGGTGAGAATCGGCTCCGCGGTCTGCAGGCCGAAGAAGTTGAAGAAGTAGACCACCATCATCGCCAGGAGCACCGGGTTGGCCACGGCCTGGCGCAGGTCCTGGCGGAGTTCGGCGACAAAGCTCATCTGACCAACGTGGGGCGGCGGGGTGAACCGCTCCCGAATCACCAGCAGCACCACCAGGCCGGCCAGAAAACAGGCGCCAGCGGTGAGAAAGAAGATGGGCCGGTAGCCGCCGATGGCCCGGGCCAGAAGTCCTCCCGCCAGCGGCCCAATGACCGTTCCGGCGGCGCCGGCGGTCTGCAACACCCCCAGGGCCCAGCCCGCCCGTTCCCGGGGGACGTTGGCGGCCATGTAGGCGGTGGAGGCCGGGATAAACCCGGAGAAGACCCCCTGGAGCAGCCGCAGCCCCAGGAGCTGCCAGACGTTCCGGGCCAGGCCCATCATTCCGACCACCAGGGCCATGCCGAAACCGCTCCGGAGCATCTGCAGCTTCCGGCCGGTTCGGTCCGCCACCGCCCCCCAGATGGGAGAGAAGAGGGTCATGGTGAGAAAGTTGGCGGCGAAGATCGCGCCGGTCCAGAGCTCCACCCGGCGGGTTTCGGTGACCCCCAGTTCCTGCACGTAGAAAGGCAGGAAGGGCATGATCAGGCTGAAGCCCAGGTTGACCACGAAGTTGCAGACCCAGAGGACGTACAGTTCCTTGCGCCAGCGTTCCAACTCCAGACACTTCCTTGAACTCCCGCCGCCTCGGACCGGGCCTTCCCGGCTGCGGTCAGGGGGGACGGGAGCCTCACTCATTTGTAACACCCGTGTTAACAATAGCACTACCAATAACCATCGCCAACAAAGCGCCACCGGCACCTGTGCACGCAACCCGGAACGTGGTACACTAGGGTGGACTTCTTCGGGCCCCTGGCCCCGCGGTCGCCGCCACCCGCGTCAACAAAACGGCAGCGTGGGGGACGCCTTTGCGCGGTGCGTCGGCGGCGCCGGGCCGATGAGGTCCGGCGCCGCCGCTGTGCTGGCGCCCCCACGGCACAAGGGAGGTTCAGGCCAGTGCCGGTCATGCTTGAGGTAACGAAGATCTTCACCTTCGACGCCGCCCACCGGATCGAGGAGTACGTCGGCAAGTGCCACGACCTGCACGGCCACACGTACCGGGTGGAACTGACCGTCCGGGGCCCCCGGGGCCGGCGGGGCATCGTCGTGGACTTTGCGGAGCTCAAGGCCATCTTCAAGGAGTTCTACGAAGGGGTGCTGGACCACCGATACCTGAACGAGGTCATCCCGACCGCCAACACCACTGCGGAGAACCTGGCGGTCTGGTTCTTCAATTACTGGGACCGGCACGTCCGGCCCCGGTACCCCCATCTCTTCCCCGAGCGGATCCGCATCTGGGAGACCCCCACCTCCCACGTCACCCTGACCCGGGCCGACTGGGAGGCCGGCCGGGAGGACGACGGCCGCTGGCCGGAAGGGGAGGTCCGGCGGCCGGCCGGGCCGGAGGATCCGGGGAGGTGCGCCGGCGCGGCGGCTGCCCCCGCCGACCCAGGGCCCGGGGCGGATCGCCCGACTGGAGGGTGAGGAATGCGCATCACCGAGATCTTCCTCTCCATCCAGGGCGAAACCTCCTCGGTGGGCCTGCCGACGGTCTTTGTCCGCACCAGCCGGTGCCACCTCCGGTGCCGGTACTGCGACACCACCTACGCCTTTTATGGCGGCACCGAGATGAGCCTGGACGAGGTGCTGGCGGCGGTGCGGCGCTACGGCTGCCGTCGGGTCTGCCTGACCGGGGGCGAACCCCTCCTCCAGCCCCGGGAGGAGCTGCAGGCCTTTTTCGACCGGCTGGAGGCGGAGGGGTACGAGCTTTCCGTCGAGACCAGCGGCTCGATTGACATCCGCCCGTGGCGGCTCCACCGGCCCCGGCAGCGGTGGATCCTCGACATGAAGACCCCCTCCTCCGGGGAGTCCCACCGGATGTGCTTCGGCAACCTGGAGCAGGTGATCTACCCCGACGAGGTCAAGTTTGTGGTCGGAAGCGAGGAGGACTACCGCTGGTCCCGGGACCTCATCGACCGCTACCGGCTCCAGGGCCGGGTCCACATCCTCTTCGGCCCGGTCTGGGGGGAACTGGAGCCCCGCCGGTTGGCGGAGTGGATCCTCCGGGACCGGCTGGAGGCCCGGCTGCAGCTTCAGATCCACAAGATCATCTGGGATCCCGCGGCCCGGGGGGTATGAGCGACGGTTCCCGCCGCCCACGGTGTGTGACGGGTGGATCCCGCCGCCGGAGGGGTGTGCGGGATGCAACCGCCCACCGCCAGACGGTGTGCAGGATGCGGTTCCCACCGCCAGAGGAGTGTGCACGATGGGAAGCGACAGAGAATCCCTGATACAGGAGTTGCGCCGGGTGCTCCGGGCCGGCATGGCGGGGCCTGAGGCCCTCAGCCCGGCGGCCTTCGACGCCCTCGCCCTGCGGCTTTTCGCCTACCAGTACGAGGAGAACCCGGTGCTGCGGGCCTACTGGGAGGAGCAGGGGGTCCGCCCCGGCCGGGTGAGGCACTGGCTCGAGATCCCGCCCCTGCCGGTGACGGCCTTCAAGCAGGCCACGGTCTTCGCCGGCGACCCGGCCGAAGCCGCGGCGGTCTTCATGACCTCCGGCACCACCCGGGGGCCGGAGGAGCGGGGCCGGCACTACTTCCGGACCCTCGACCTCTACCGCGCGGCCCTGCTGCCCCCCTTTGTTCACTACCTGCTCCCCGACGGCGCCTCCCTGCCGATCTTCGTCCTCGCTCCCTCCCCGGCGGAGGCGCCCCACTCCAGCCTCAGCTTCTACTTCGGGGTGATCGTCGAGACCCTGGGCGCGCCGGGCAGCCGGTTCTTCTGGCAGGAGGGGCAGCTCCTTTACCAGGAACTGGCTGCCGCCCTGGCCGCCATGGAGTCCGCCGGGCAGCCGGTGCTCCTCCTGGGCACCGCCTTTGCCTTCGTCCACTTCCTGGACTGGCTGGCCGGGGAAGGCCGCCGGTTCCGGCTGCCCCCGGGCTCCCGGGCGATGGAGACCGGCGGCTTCAAGGGCCGGTCCCGGGAGATGCCCCAGGCCAACCTCTACGCCCTGATGGCCGACGGGCTGGGGATCCCGCCGGAGCGGATCGTCAACCAGTACGGCATGTGCGAGCTCTCCAGCCAGTTCTACGAGCCCACCCTCCGGGGCGGCCCTGCGGGCTTCCCCCGGCCCAAGCAGGGGCCGCCCTGGACCCGGGTGGTGATCCGGGACCCGGAGACCCTGGCCCCCGCCGCCCCGGGGGAGGTCGGGCTGATCCAGGTGGTGGACCTCGCGAACCTCGACTCCGCGGCCTTCCTCCTCACCCAGGACCTGGGCCGGGAGGTGCCAGGCGGCTTTGTGGTCCTGGGCCGGGCCCCGGGGGCCGTGGCCCGGGGCTGCTCCATCGCCGCGGACCTGGCCCTGGGCGGGGGGCAGGGGGCCCCAGGAGCCGGTGAGCTCCCTGGGGGGATGGCCCCCCCAGTCCGGGGGGATCAGCCGTGACCCCCCGGCCACCTACCTCCGGAGCCCCGGTGGCCGCCTGGCTCCCGGGGCTGGAGGTGCCGACCCGGCCCCTGCCGGTGGGGGCGGCGGAGGTCCAGGTGCCCGTCCTCACCCCCGACGACCTCGACCGGCTGGCGGCTCACCTCACGGCCAACCGGCGGCGGTACCTCGCCGAGCGGAGCACCGCTTCTATCCTGGCGAGCCTTGACGCCGTCGCCCGGCGCTGGCAGGACCCGGCCTACCCCCTGCGTCGGGAGGCGGAGCGGTGGATCGCCGCGGCCACCGGCTACGCGGCTGAGACCGTGGCCTGGGGGCTGGCCGCCGGGACCGCCCGGGCCGGCCGGGAAGGCCTGAGCGCCCTGCTGGCCGCGGAGGTCCCGCCGGGGGCCCTCGACGGCTGGGTCCCCCACCCCGGGGGCCGGGGCTGGACCCGGGCCTTCGGGCCGGAACTGACCGGTTTTGTCTTCAGCGGCAACGTGCCGGGGATCCCCGCCTTCCACCTGGCCACCGCCCTGCTGATCCGCAGCGCCGCCCTGGCCAAGACCGCCGCGGGGGAGCCGCTCTTTGCCGCCCTCTGGTGCCGCTCCCTGGCGGAGGTGGACCCGGAACTGGGGGCCTGCGTCGCGGCGGCCTACTGGCCCGGGGAGGCGGCAGAGCTGCACCGGGCGGCCTTCCGGCGGGCCGGGGCGGTGGTGGCCTTCGGGGCCGACGCTTCCCTGGACGCCCTCGCCCGGGCCCTGCCGCCGGCGGTGCGGCTCATCCGCCACGGCCAGAAGCTGAGCTTCGGCTGCGTGGCCCGGGAGGCCCTCACCCCCGGGCGACTGCCGGACCTCGCCCGGCGGGCGGCCCGGGACGTGGCCCTCTTCGACCAGCAGGGCTGTGTCTCCCCCCACGCCCTCTGGGTGGAGGAAGGCGGCGCCGTCTCCCCGGCGGCCTTTGCCGAGGCCCTGGCCGGCGCCCTGGCGGAACTGGGCGCCCGGTGGCCCCGGGCCCCCCTCTCCCCTGAAGCCGCCGCGGCCATCCAGCTCGCCCGGAGCGAGGCCCGGTTCAGCCCGGGCGCCCGGGTCTGGGCCAGCCCCGGCTCCACCGCCTGGACGGTAGTCTTCCAGCCGGCCCCGGCCGAGGGCCTCCGGCCCTCGCCCCTCAACCGATTCGTCCGGGTCTATGCCGTCCCGGACCTCGGGCACCTGCCCCAGCACCTCGCCCCCTGGGCGGGGTACCTGCAGACCTGCAGCTTTGCCGGCCCCCGGGACCGGGCCCTCGCCCTGGCCTGGGCCCTGGCCCCCCTGGGACTGAGCCGCCTCTGCCCCCTGGGCCGGAGCCAGGAGCCGGCGCCCCACTGGCGCCACGACGGGGAGCCCCAGCTGCTGCCCCTTCTCCGGTGGGTCGACGCCGAGGAGCCGGCCGGCGGGGAGGAGCCGGCGGGCGGGAAGGCTTGAGACCCCTGCCGAACGCTCCTGCCGCACACCCCTGTCGAATACCCGTGCAGAGAAGGGCGGGCACCCGCCCCGGCTGCCGCCGGTGGGTGCCCCCACCGCAGCCGACGACGGGAGGGTCAGCCATGCCAGGACCGAACCACACCCAGGGCCTTTCGGCGAACCACACCCCGGGCCGGGCGGCGCCGATGGACCCGGCCGCCCTGAAGCAACTTCAGGCCCGGCACTACCTCCACTCGGAGCACGACTTCCGGGTCTTTCGGGAACTCGGGCCGGTGATCATCGTCCGTGGCGAGGGCTCCACCGTCTGGGACAGCGAGGGCCGGGCCTACCTCGACGCCCAGGGCGGCCTCTGCCTGGTGAACATCGGCTACGGCCGCCGGGAACTGGCCGAGGCCGCGGCGGAACAGATGATGGAGCTTCCCTACTACCACACCTACTGGCGCTTCGGCAACCGTCCGGCGGTGGAGCTCGCCGCCCGGCTGGCCGAGCTCGCCCCGCCGGGGCTGGACACGGTCTACTTCACCCCCGGGGGCGCGGAGGCGGTGGAGGCCGCGATCAAGCTGGCCCGGGCCTACCACCGGGCCCGGGGGGAGGCCCAGCGCTACAAGATCCTCGCCTTCGAAAACGGCTACCACGGCTCCACCTTCGGTGCCCTCTCCGCCACCGGCCTTGCCCCGCACCGGGACCCCTTTGGTCCGCTGGTGCCCGGCTTCGTCCACGTGCCCCCCGGGAACCTGGACGCCCTGGCCGCCGCCCTGGAGCGGGAGGGGCCGGAGACCGTGGCCGCCCTCCTGGCCGAGCCCATCCCGGCGGTGGGCGGGGTGACGGTGCCGCCGGAGGGGTACTGGCCGGCGGTGCGGGAGCTCCTGGACCGGCACGGCATCCTCCTCATCGCCGACGAGGTCCTGACCGGCTTTGGCCGGTGCGGCGGGCTGTGGTGCCTCCAGGACGTCTTCGGCGTCACCCCGGACCTCCTGGCTACCGCCAAGGGGCTGACCTCGGGCTACCTGCCCATGGGGGCCACCCTCTGCCACCGGCGGGTGGTCCAGGCCCTGGAGGAGGCGGGGATGCCCTTCCTCCACGGCCACACCTACGGCGGCCACCCGGTGGCCGCCCGGGTGGCCCTGGGCGCCATCGAGATCCTCCTCCGGGAGCGGCTCCCGGAGCGGGCCGCGGCCCTGGGGGAGCGGCTGATGGCCGCCTTCCGGGCCACCGGCAACCCCCACTTCGCCGAGGTCCGGGGCAAGGGGCTCCTCATCGGCATCCCCCTGTCCACCGACGGCCGCCCCTGGCCCCAGGGGAGCCAGTTCCGGGTGGAGTCCGAGTGCCTCCGGCGCGGGGTGATCATCGGCGTCTGCCCCTACACCCCCGTGATCCTCCTCACGCCGCCCCTGGTGCTGACCGAATCCGAAGCCGACCGGCTAGTGG
>QGUP01000453.1 GCA_003242505.1 Bacillota bacterium | reverse complement strand
GGGCGGGGAAGACCACCCTGGCGGCGGGGACGGCCCTGTCCCTCGCCGGGCGGGGGTCCGGCCGGGTGCTCCTGGTGGACCTGGACCTTGCCCTGGGCGGGGTCGACGTGGCCCTGGACCTGCGGCCGGAGCGGACCATCCTGGACCTGGCGCCGGTCCTGGGGGAACTCGACCGGAGCCACCTGGAGCGGGTGGCCGTCCGCCACCCCGGTGGCCTCTGGGTGCTCTGCGGCGGCGGGGGCCTCGGGGCCGTGGCCCCCGGTGGGAAGGCGGCCGGGACCGATGGCGCCGGCGCCCTTCCTGTGACCGCAGCCGCCGGCCCAGCCCCCGGCACCGACGGCGCCGTCCCCGGGGCCGGAGCGGCCGGTGCGGTCCCTGGAGCCGACGACGCCACCTCCTTGGGGGCAGAGGCGGTCCGGCTCCTCCTTCGGGCGTGCCGCCGGCACTTCGACACCGTGATTCTCGACATCCCCAGCGCCCTCATCCCGGCCACCCGGGCGGCCCTGGCGGAGGCCGACGCGGTCTTCTACGTGGTGACCCCGGACCTGCCGGCCATCCGGGCCCTGGTGCGGGTCCTGGAGTCTGCCGGCGGGGCGGTCCCGGTGGACCGGGAGCGGCTCGCGCTGGTCATCAACCGGGCCGGGCGCCATGCGGCTCTCACCCGCCGGGAGATCGAGACCCTGGCCCGGTTGCCGGTGGTGGGGGAGGTCCGGTCGGACTTCCGCACCCTGCAGGCCCATCTGGTCCACGGTCTCCCGCTGGTCCGGCCGGGCAGCCGGCGGCTTCCCCCCCTGGGCCGGGAGATCGCCCGGCTGGCGGCGGCCATCGGCGGGTGAGCGGCGCCGAGTTTGGCGGACACTCGGCGCTCCCCGGTTGTTCGCCCCCGTGGAAGAGGGGAGCGGGCTCGACCGAGGGCGTGCTGTGGGACCACCGGAAGTGGAAGGGAGGCGGAAGGATGGAAGCGGCCCTGGTGGCCCGGGCCGCGCACTACCGGGACCGGCTCCTCCGGGAGACCCGGCCCGAGGAACTCTGCGCCCTGCCCCGGCCTGCCCTCCGGCGGACGGTGGAGGCTCTGGTGGGCCAGATGCTGGAGGAGGAGCGGGCGATCCTCTCCCGGGCGGACCGGGACCGGCTGGTCCAGTGGATCGTGGACGAGACCACGGGTTACGGTCCCCTGGAGCCCCTCTTGGCCGACGAGACCATCACCGAGATCATGGTCAACGGCCCCCAGGAGGTCTGGGTCGAGCGGGAGGGCCGGATCGAGCCTGCGCCCATCCGGTTCCGGGACCGGGAGCACATCCGCCACATCATCGACCGGATCATCGCCCGGATCGGCCGGCGGATCGACGAGTCCTCCCCCATGGTCGACGCCCGGCTCCCCGATGGGTCCCGGGTGAACGCGGTCATCCCCCCGGTGGCCCTGGCCGGGCCGGTGCTGACCATCCGGAAGTTCCGGCAGCGGCCCTTCACCCTCGAGGACCTGGTGGCGATGGGGAGCCTCCACCCGGCGATGGCCGGCCTGCTGGCGGCCGCGGTGCGGGGAAAGCTCAACATCCTCATCTCCGGCGGCACCGGCTCGGGCAAGACGACCCTGCTGGCGGCCCTGGCCGGCGCGATTCCCGAGGAGGAGCGGGTGATCACCATCGAGGACATGGCCGAACTCCGGCTCCCCCGCTCCCACGTGGTGGCCCTGGAGGCCCGGCCGCCCAACGTCGAGGGCCGGGGGGAGATCCCGATCCGGCAGTTGGTGCGAAACGCCCTGCGGATGCGCCCGGACCGGATCATCGTCGGGGAGGTCCGGGGGGAAGAGGCCCTGGACATGCTCCAGGCAATGAACACCGGCCACGAGGGATCCCTGACCACCATCCACGCCAACAGTCCCCACGACGCCTTCGTCCGGCTGGAGGCGATGGTGGCCATGGCCGGCGGCCGGCTGCCGGTGCGGGTGATCCGGGAGCATCTGGTGGCGGCCCTGGACCTGGTGGTGCAGACGGAGCGGCTCGCCGACGGCAGCCGCCGGGTGGTGGCGGTGGCCGAGGTCCGGGGCGGGGCGGGGAGGGTGCGGACCCGGGAGATCTTCCGGTTTGAGCGGACCGGCGTGGCGGCGGACGGCCGGATCGAAGGGCGGTTCCGGGGGCTGCGGCCCGGCGAGCCCCTGCCCCGGTGGTGGAGTCGGCTGGAGGTCCTGGGGGTAGCGCCGGACCCGGCTTCCCTGTACATCGGCGGCGGGTAGGGGGTAGAGCCGTGGCGGGGGCGATGCTGGCAGCGGCCCTGGCGGCCGGGGCTGCGGCCGGGGCGGCGGCTGCGGGAGGGTACCTTCTGGCCGCGGCCCGGCGGGAGGCCGCGGGGATTCGGCAGCGGGCTGTGTGGCCGGCGGGGCCGGCCTGCCCGCCGCAGGGCCCCCTGAGCCTGCTGGGGGACCGGTTTGACGCCTTGTCCTTTTACAACTCTCCGAGCCCACAAAACCGAATTAAATT
>QGUP01000048.1 GCA_003242505.1 Bacillota bacterium | reverse complement strand
CCGGGGGGCCGGTGAAATTGGTCGGCCTTTCGGTTCGGCCATTACGGAGATCGGCCCGGTCCCGTCGGGAGGCGGCATCTTCACAGTAGAGGTGGACGGCCGGCAGGTCTTCTCCAAGAAAGAGGTAGGCCGGTTCCCGGAAGAGGGGGAGACGGTCCGCCTGGTGGAAGAGGCCCGGGGCTGAGGGCAGGGGCTGAGGCCCGGGACAGGACCCAGAGCGGGTATCCCGGGCTGAGACCCAGGGCCAGGGCAGAGCCCGATGACCCGGCTGGATGACCGGCACAGACAGCGGAGGCGGCGGCCGCAGACCGGCCGCCGCCTCCGCATGTCCCCGGGGCTCCCGCCCCGGTCGGGGGGTGTTGGCATCGGGGAAGGTTGGCGTCGTCGGGGGGTGTCGGCGCAAGACGGTTCGCCTCAGGCGATGTTGGCGCCGCAGCACTTCTTGTACTTCTTCCCGCTGCCGCAGGGGCAAGGGTCGTTCCGGCCCACCTGCTTCTGGGACCGGATCGGCTTCCGCACCGGGGCGCCGTCGGTGCCCGGGCCCGACTCGTAGGTCACCCGCCGCCGGAGCTGGAGCGAGGGCGGCACCACCGCCGGGGCGCCCACGGGTGCGCCGGACGGGGCACCGGCGGGGGCTCCGGCCGGGGCCCCCGCAGGGGCCGGCGCCGGTCGGGCCGCGGCCGCCGGCGGCTGGGCCGGCTCCTCCCCGTCGATCACCGGGTGAGGTCGGAGGATGACCGTGGGCACCGGGTGCCGGACCACCTCCAGCCGGAACAGGTGGTTCACCACCTCTTCCTGGATGGCGGCGATCATCTCGTTGAACATGTCGTAGGCCTCGATCTTGTACTCGATCAGCGGGTCCCGCTGGCCGTACGCCCGGAGGCCGATGCCGTCCCGGAGGTCGTCCATCGCGGTCAGGTGTTCCATCCACTTGCTGTCGACGGTCCGGAGGAAGACCATCCGCTCCAGCTGCCGCATCAGCTCCGGGCCGATCCGGCGCTCCTTGACCTCGTACAGCTCCACCGCCCGCTGGTAGAGCTTCTCCACCAGCTCCTGCTTGCCCAGCCCCCGGAGGTCGTCCGCCGAAAGGGTGCCCCTGGGGAAGAAGGCCTGGTACGCCAGGTCCACCAGGGGCTGCGGATCCCACTCCCCGGGGTGGAAGCCCTCCGCCGGCACCGCCTGCTCCACCAGCCGCTCGCAGACCTTCCGGATGGCGTCGAGGGTCGCCTCCCGGAGACCCTCGCCCATCAGCACCTTCCGCCGCTGCTGGTAGATCAGGGTCCGCTGCTCGTTCAGCACCTGGTCGTACTGGAGCACGTGCTTCCGGATGTCAAAGTTCCGGGTTTCGACCTTCTTCTGGGCGTTCTCGATGGCTTTGGTGACCATCGGATGGTCGATGGGCGTGTCCTCGTCGATGCCCAGCTTCTCCATCAGGTTGGCCACCATCTCGCCGCCGAAGAGCCGCATCAGGTCGTCGTCCAGGGCGACGTAGAACCGGCTGGAGCCCGGGTCGCCCTGGCGGCCCGCCCGGCCCCGGAGCTGGTTGTCGATCCGCCGGGCTTCATGCCGCTCGGTGCCGATGATGTGGAGGCCCCCCAGCGCCCGGACCTTCTCCGCCTCAGCGTCGCACTGGGCCTTGAACTTGGCGTACAGCTCCCGGTACTCCTGCTGGACCTTCCGGATCTCCGGGTCTTCCGAGGGGAGCCCCTCCGCCGCCCGGGCGATGAGCTCCGGGTCGTACCCGCGCCTCGCCAGCTCCGCCCGGGCCATAAACGCCGGGTTGCCGCCCAGGAGGATGTCCGTACCCCGGCCGGCCATGTTGGTGGCGATGGTCACCGCCCCGAGGCGTCCGGCCTGGGCGATGATCTCCGCTTCCTTCTCATGGTACTTGGCGTTCAGCACCTGGTGGGGGATACCCCGGCGCTTCAGCATCTCCGAGAGCATCTCGGACTTCTCGATGGAGACGGTGCCCACCAGGACCGGCTGGCCGGTCTTGTGCCGCTCGACGATCTCCTCCACCACGGCCTTGAACTTGGCCCGGGAGGTCTTGTAGACCACGTCCGGGTAGTCCACCCGGATGACCGGCTTGTTGGTGGGGATGACGATGACTTCCATATTGTAAATCTGCCGGAACTCCTGCTCCTCGGTCTTGGCCGTACCGGTCATCCCCGCCAGCTTCCGGTACATCCGGAAGTAGTTCTGGATGGTGATGGTGGCCATGGTAAGGGATTCCCGCTCGATCTTGACCCCTTCCTTGGCCTCCACCGCCTGGTGCAGCCCGTCGGACCACCGGCGGCCGAACATCAGCCGGCCGGTGAACTCGTCGACGATGATCACCTGGCCGTCCTTGACCACGTAGTCCCGGTCCCGCTTGTACAGCTCCTTGGCCTTCAGGGCGTTGAGGAGGTAGTGGTAGAGGTCCGGGTTCTCCTCCACCAGGTTGCTCACGTTGAGCATCTTCTCCACCTTGGCGATGCCCTCTTCCGTGGGCACCACCCGGCGCTCCTTCTCCTCAACGATGTAGTCCACTTCCGGCTGGAGCTTCTCCACCAGCTTGGCGAAGGTGTAGTAAAGCTCCGTGGGCTTCTCCGCCGGGCCGGAGATGATGAGGGGCGTCCGGGCTTCGTCGATCAGGATCGAGTCGGCCTCGTCCACGATCGCGTAGTTGAGTTCCCGCTGGACGATGTCGTCCGGGCTGAGGGCCATGTTGTCCCGGAGGTAGTCGAAGCCGAACTCGTTGTTGGTGCCGTAGGTGATGTCGGCCGCGTAGGCCTCCTTGCGCTGCCGGGTGTCCAGGCCGTGGACGATGAGGCCGACCTTCATGCCCAGGAACTTATAGATCTGCCCCATCCACTCCGCGTCCCGGCGGGCCAGGTAGTCGTTGACGGTGACCAGGTGGACCCCCTTGCCCTCCAGGGCGTTGAGGTAAAGGGGCAGGGTGGCCACCAGGGTCTTGCCCTCGCCGGTCTTCATCTCCGCCACGTTGCCCTCGTGGAGCACGATGCCGCCGAGGAGCTGGACGTCGTAGTGGCGCATCCCGAGGGTCCGCTTGGCCGCCTCCCGGACGGTGGCGAAGGCCTCGGGAAGCAGGCTGTCGAGGCTCTCGCCCCGGGCCAGCCGCTCCTTGAACTCGATGGTCTTCCGGGCCAGCTCCTCGTCGGAGAGCTTCTCAAACTCCGGCTCCAGCGCGTTGATCCGCTGGACGGTCTTCATGTGCCGCCGGATCGTCCGCTCGCTGCTGTCGCCGGACAGCCACTTCTTCAGCATCCCAAGCATGCCGGCTCCACCTTCTCCTGATCTGGGTAGCCCCGCCTGCGGCTCGGGCTGAGCCGGGATGGGGTATGGCGTAAACCCGCATTTCTTATGACCCCGCCAGGGGGGCCGGAGGTTCGCGGCCCTCCCGGTCCCGGGAAACCCTATCCGCGTTATTGTACCATGCCCGGGGCGGCATCCAAATGGTGAACCGTCGCCAGGGGGCGATGCCTCACCGGTACCGGACCCGGGGCCCCCCCAAATCCGCCAGAGCCGCCTCCGCGAGGACCCAGAGGCCGCCGGCCACCACCGAGTGGCCCCCCAGGAGCACCGGCACCTCCGCGGCCAGGGCGGCGGCGGTAAAGCGCCGCACCCACGGGTCCTGGATCGCCTCCACCTGGCCCAGGTCCGAGTGGTACCGATCCCACTCGCTCACCCGCCGGCCGCCGTGGGCAAAGATCACCCGGCTGTCGACGCAGAGGCCGTGACAGACCCGGCCGAGGTGCCGGAAGAACCGCTCCGGCCCCAGGTCCTCCATCACCGCGGCCATGAAGGAGACCACCTCGCCCCGGTCCTCCCGGCCGAGGGCCTTCATGCCCCTCTCCTCGGAGAAGACCCGGACCCGGAGCCGGAACCAGGTGTTGAGGTACTCCACCACCGCGGTGCCCACCCGGCCCACCAGGCCCAGTTCCGCCAGGTCCCGGCCCAGAAGCGCCCGGATGGCCCGGACCCGGCTCCGATCCCACTCCAGGGCGCCGAGGGCCTCCCGGGCCCGGGGGCCCGCCCGGCCGGTCTCCGCCAGGATCAGGTAGTCCACCGGGGTGTCCAGGTCAAAGTGGACGGCGCCGGAGTTGGGCAGCAGGTACCGCTCCAGTCCCGCCTCGAACCGCAGGGCTTGCCCCAGGGCGTTGTCCCGGTCCAGGGCCCGGACCCGCTCCAGAGCCCGGGCCGGGCTCCAGGCCACCAGGTCCGGGGACTGGGGGTTGTTCACCACCACGCAGGGGGCCTTCTCCTCGAGAGTCCGGAGGATCCACCGCCACTCCTCCAGGCCCAGAAGCGGGAGGCTCGCCCCGCCGAGGCAGATCACCGCCTCGGTCCCCGCCCCGGCCACCGCGGCGAGAAGCTCCCGGTGAAAATCAAAGGGCTCCCGGGTCCGGTGGACCCGGGCCCCGAGCCGGGATGCGGCCGCGGCCAACTCCGGCCGGTCGGTGGCCACGATTACCTGGTTCAGTTCCCCCAGGGCCAGCAGCCGCTCCACCGTGTCCAGGCAGACCGCCTGGCGCAACCGGGCCAGGGTAAGACCGAGGGAGCCGGCGGGAGCCGGCCCCCCCTCGAAGAGAATCGCAGCGACGGTCATGGCAGTTCTGCTTGCTCCACGGGGTTCCTTCAGGCTCCATCCGGAAGCCTTCGTCCTGCCGGTCACTGTTCCGGCTCAATCAGGCCGTAGTTCCCGTCCTTCCGCCGGTAGACCACGTTGACCTGACCGGTCTCGGCGTTGGTGAAGACGTAGAAATCATGCCCCAGCAGGTTCATCTGCATGACGGCTTCCTCCACCGTCTGGGGCTTGAGGGCAAAGCGCTTGACCCGGACGATCCGGTCCCCTTCCGCCTCCTCCTGGCCCGCGGGCGGAATCCCGGTCTGGGCAGGCCCGCCCTTCCGGCGGAACCGGGACCGATACTTGTGGATCTGCTTTTCCAGTTTCTCGACCACCAGGTCGATAGAGGCGTACATGTCGTCGGTGGCTTCCTCACCCCGGAGCAGGTACCCGTCCCGCACCGGGATGGTCACCTCAACGATGTGCCGGCCCCGCTCGACGGAAAAGGTCACCTGCGCGTCGGCAGGTTCCTGGAGGTAGCGGTCCAGCTTGTTCAGCTTTTTCTGCGCGTACTCCCGGAGGGCGGCGGTCACCTCGATGTTCTTGCCATAGACGGCAACCTGCATGTACGCCCAACTCCTTTCCCCGGGGGACCAGCAACTGGTTGCAGATTCCTGTACCCCGGGATCTAACTATTCCCCCGACCCGGGGAAAACTCCTGCGCGAGATGAGCGCACATACAGATTTTGTAGCGAACAGAAGATTGCTACCAGTGGTTCCACCCCCGCCCGGGAGCGGCCGGACCGCCGGGCCGCACCGCGCCCGGTGCCGCCTCACCGGCGCCGGCTACGGCGTCATCGGCCCCGCCTGCGGCCTGACCGGCGCTGCCCGCGGCCCCACCGGCCCTGGCCGCGGCCTTACCGGCCCCAGCCCCGGCTACCGCCGCAGCCGGGGGTCGAGGGCATCCCGGAGCCCGTCCCCCAGGAGGTTGAAGCCCAGGACCGCGACCATGATCGCCAGCCCCGGGAAGGTCACCACCCAGGGAGCCACCTGGATGTAGGCCTGGGCCCGGGAGAGCATCGACCCCCACTCGGGGTCCGGGGGCCGGGCCCCCAGTCCCAGGAAGCTGAGGCCGGCGATGTCGAGAAGCGCCCACCCAAGCCCCAAGGTAGCCTGGACGATGAGAGGCGCCAGGGCGTTGGGCAGCACATGGCCGGCGAGGATCCGCAGGTGGCCCGCCCCCAGGGCTTCGGCGGCCAGGACGTACTCCTGCTCCTTGATGGAGAGGACCGAGGCCCGGACCAGCCGGGCGAAGTACGGAATGTTCACCACCGCCACCGCGAGGATCGCGTTCCCCAGCCCGGGGCCGAGGATGGCGGTGATGGCAATGGCCAGGAGGATGCTGGGGAAGGCCAGCATGATGTCCATCACCCGCATGACCAGGAGGTCCAGCCACCCGCCGAAGTAGGCGGAAAGGGCCCCGGTGGCGGTCCCCAGCACCAGGGCGAGGCCGATGGCCGACACCCCCGCCAGGAGGGAGAGCCGGCCGCCCCAGACCAGCCGACTGAAGAGGTCCCGGCCTTGCTCGTCGGTCCCCAGGAGGAACTCCCCTCCCGGGGGCCGGAGGGCCCGGGTGAGGTCCGCCTCCAGAGGGTCGTAGGGGGCCACCCACGGGGCGCAGGTCACCATCGTCACCAGGGTGAGGATAATGGCGCCCCCCAGAAGGGCGTTCCGGTACCGGAAGAGCCGGCGAAGCGGCGACTGCCGGTTCACCTGGGTGCGTCACCCCCGTCTTGGCAGAAACCCTTGCGTCTCAGCCGCAACCCTTGCGTCTCAGCAGCAACCCTTGCGGAATAGCCCGTGCTCAGGAGTAGCGGATCCGCGGGTCGATCGCGGTGTAGAGCAGGTCGACGATCAGGTTGACCACGACGAAGGCCAGGGCGATGAGGACGACCCCGCCCTGAACCACCGGGTAGTCCCGGGCCTCGATGGACTGGACGATGTACCGGCCGATCCCCGGCCAGGAGAAGACCGTCTCCGTCAGCACCGCGCCCCCGAGGAGAGACCCCACCTGGAGCCCCACGACGGTGATCACCGGCAGCAGGGCGTTCCGCAGGGTGTGCCGGAAGATCACCACCCGCTCGGAAAGCCCCTTGGCCCGGGCGGTGCGGATGTAGTCCTGCCCCAGGACCTCCAGCATCGCGGACCGGGTGACCCGGGCGATGACCGAAAGGGGAATGGTGGCCAGGGCCACGCCAGGCAACAAGAGCCGCCGGACAGCGTCCCAGAAGACGGCCCACTCGCCCCGGAGGAGGGTTTCGAAGATGACAAAGCCCGTGCTCCCCTGCCAGCCCAGCCGGGGGTCGACCCGGCCGCCCGCGGGGAGCCAGCCGAGCTTCACGCTGAAGAGGATGATGAGCTGCAGCCCGAGCCAGAAGATGGGCATGGAGACCCCCACCAGGGCCAGGGCCATCACCCCGTGGTCCAGGATCGAGCCCCGGTAGACCGCCGCCATCACCCCGGCCAGCACCCCGGCCACGGTGGCGATGATCATGGCGAAGAGGGTGAGTTCCACCGTCGCCGGGTAGCGGGCCATCAGCTCCTCCATGACCGGCCGCTTGCTGAAAAAGGACTCGCCGAAGTCGCCCCTGGCCATCTCGCCCATGAACCGGGCGAACTGCACCCAGTAGGGGTCGTTCAGCCCCATCTGCTCCCGGATGGCCGCCACCTGCTCGGGGGTGGCCCGCTCCCCGGCCATCAGCCGGGCCGGGTCGCCGGGGATGATCCGCATCAGCACAAAGACCAGAACGAGGATGCCGAAGACCGTTGGAAAGGTCAGCAGCAGGCGCTTGACCAGGTAGCTTCGCATGGTGACCCCCTCTCCCCCCGGTGGCGCCTGGTCAGCCAACAGGGTCCGGCCGGGCCGGGGAGAGCCGGCCCGGCCGGACGGCTGCGGCCGTACCTACCTGGAGACCTGCACCTTCGTCAGAGGCTCGGAGCCCGTCGGGCTCGGGACGTAGCCCGAGATCCCCTTCCGCATGATGATCGGAGCCTTGGCGTGGGCCAGGGGCACCCAGGGCGCGTCGTTGGCAATGATCTCCTGGGCCCGCTCGTAGAGCCTGGTCCGGGCCTCCTGGTCCGGATTCTGCTGGGCCTCGATCAGGATCTCGTGGAGCTCGTCGTTCTTGTAGAAGGCGATGTTGCCGGCATCCGGACCCTTGGCGTTGTCCTTGTCCAGCAGCACGTAGAGGAAGTTGTCCGGGTCGCCGTTATCGCCCACCCACCCCAGGAGGGCCATGGTGTGCTCGCCCATGCCGGTCTTGGCCAGGTAGGTGGGCCAGTCGTAACTGACGATCTGGGCGTCGATGCCGACCTTCTTCAGGTCGTTGACGATGGCCACCGCGATGTCCATCGGCTGGGGCATGTAGGGCCGGGGCACCGGCATCGCCCAGAGTTCGGTCTGGAACCCGTTGGGATAGCCGGCCTGGGCCAGCAGCTCCTTGGCCTTCTCGGGGTTGTACTCATACTTGGTGACGTTCGGGTTATGGCTCCACATGACCGGCGGTACCGGGGTGACCGCGGGCTCGCCCAGGCTGCCGTAGAAGGCCTGGATGATGGCCTCCTTGTTGATGGCGTGGTTGATCGCCTTCCGGACCAGCGGGTTGTCAAAGGGCTTCTTCTCGGTGTTCATGGCCAGGTAGCCCACGTTCATCGCCGGCCGGTAGTGGATGTCGAACTGGCCCATGGCCTCGGCGATGGCCAGGTTCTGGGGGCTGACCCCGTCCATCACGTCGATGTCCCCGGCCTGCAGGGCCAGGAGCCGGGCGTTGTTGTCCGGGATGGACCGGTAGATCAGCCGGTCGATCTGGGGCTTGCCCTCCCAGTAATCGGGGTTGGCTTCCAGGGTGATGGAGTCGCCCTTCTGCCAGGAGACGAACTTGAAGGGGCCGGTGCCCACGGGCTTCATGCCGAAGTTTTCGGGATCGGCCTTGACCGCCTCGGGGCTGGCGATGGCAAACATGGGCATCGCCAGGTTGGAGAGGAAGGGCGCCAGGGGCCGGGAGAGGATGAACTTGACGGTGTAGGGGTCCACCACCTGGACTTCCTTGATCACCGAGGCGTCGTCAAAGCCGCCGAACATGTAGGCGTAATAGGCAAACTCGCCGCCCTTGTGGTAGGGGTTGTCGGTGAACCGCCACCGGTCGAAGTTGAACTTCACCGCCTCGGCGTTGAACTCGGTCCCGTCGTGGAACTTCACGCCCTGGCGGAGCTTGAAGGTCCACTCGGTACCATCGGCGTTATGGCTCCACTCGGTGGCCAGCGCCGGCTCCACCTCGGTGCTGCCGGGCTTGTACCGGACCAGGGTTTCGAAGATCTGGTTGGTCACCTTGATGGACTCGCCGTCGGTGACGTTGATGGGGTCGAGGCTGGTGCTGTCCGCCCCTCGGCCCCAGACCAGGGTGACGGGCCCCTGGGACTGGGCCGCGCTCTCGGAGGATGAGGCCTGCTCACTCGTCCCGGCCTCCTGCTGGCCGGTGGGCTGGGCACCGTTCCCGCCAGTGCAGGCGGCCAGCACCAGCGCAGCCAGCGCCAGCACCGCCACCCGGGCGGAAGGACGCTTCCGAACCGGGTACCGCACACACCTCGCTCCTTTCTTCTGTTGACTCCCCTTTTTTGCGCAGGGTGAATTGGATTCTATTGACGCAATACCCTGCGTAGAGGAAGTTTCGCTGCAACATGGGCCTTTACCTTCAGCCCTGCGAAGGGGAAAAGGGGATTCCTGCCATGACACCGGAGGGCCGGGGGCTGGAAACGGGCATGACAGTTGTGGACAAGTAGGCCACTTATGCACAGCCTGGGGAGAAGTGGTTGTGGATATTGTGGGTAAATGGCGCGCCGGAACGAGAGGGGGCACCTCCGACCCCGGGCCGGACTCTTGTCAGGGAACCGGTCTTTCCCAGGGGGGAGTGTCGCGAAACTCACGCAATGAAGCGTGAGAGCTTGCGTGAACAAGAACCACGCAAACGGTTTGCGTAGAGAATGGATGAGAAGGCGAGAATCCGCCAGAACACCCAATCCGACACGCGTCT
>QGUP01000047.1 GCA_003242505.1 Bacillota bacterium | reverse complement strand
GGCTATGAGATCGCCGAACAGATGGGCTGGCGGCTCCCCGACGCCATCCTTTACCCCACCGGCGGCGGGGTGGGGATCATTGGCATCTACAAGGCCCTCCTGGAGATGGAGGCCCTGGGCTGGATCCGCCGCCCCTTCCCCCGGCTGGTCGCGGTCCAGGCCGCCGGCTGCGCCCCCATCGTCCGGGCCTTCCACGAAGGGAAGGACCGGGCGGAGTTCTGGCAGGGGGCGGCCACCGTGGCCGGGGGCCTCCGGGTCCCGAAGCCCCTCGGGGACTTCCTGGTCCTGGAGGCGATCCGGGCCACCGGGGGGACGGCGGTGGCGGTCACCGACCAGGAGATCCTGGCGGGGATCCGGGAGGCCGGCCGGGCCGAAGGGGTCTTCCTCTGCCCCGAAGGGGCCGCCCTGGTCGCCGCCGCCCGGCGCCTCCGGCAGGAGGGGTTCCTCCGCCGGGAGGACCGGGTGGTGCTGCTGAACACCGGCACCGGCCTCAAGTACCCGGAGGCGGTGCCGGTCGACCTGCCGGTGCTGGACCCGGAAGACGACCTCCCGGAAGTGGACCACCTGGGGGCCGGGTTGTCCGAGGCCGGCCGCCGGCAAGCCCCTCGGCCCGAGGCCACCCCCCCGGACGCCGGGCGCCACTGACAAGAGGGCCCCGTCCGCTGCCATCGGGCAGCGGACGGGGCCGGCGCGGACCAGGCCGGGCCTCGCTCTGCGGCTCAGCCCTCGGCCGCCTTCCGGGCCGCCTCCAGCACCTTCTCGTAGGTGGGCTGCTGGGCCGGCTCCGAGAGGTACTCGGCGAAGACCACGGTGTCGCTGCGGTCCACAACGAAGGTAGCCCGGGCCAGGAGGCGCCACTCCTTGATCAGCACCCCGTAGGCCTGGCCGAAGGAGGCATCCCGGTAGTCGGAGAGGGTCTTCACCGCCTCCACCCCGGCAGCGCCGCACCAGCGCTTCTGGGCGAAGGGCAGGTCCATGGAGATGACCAGGATCTCCACCCCGGGGAGGCGGCCCGCTTCCTCATTGAACCGCCGGGCCTCGGTGTCGCAGACCGGGGTGTCCAGCGAAGGGACCGCCGCCAGGATCCGCACCTTGCCGGCGGTATCCCGGAGAAAGCTGAACGTGGAAAGATCCGTGGTGACGGCCGTGAAGTCCGGGGCCTTCTGGCCCACCTGGATCTCAGGGCCCACCAGGGTCACGGGCGCCCCCTTGAAGTGGAAGACGCCGGTACGCTCGACCATCCTTGCGCAGCCTCCTCCTGTTCCTCTGACAGAACCCCGTCCCTGGGGCCGCCGGCCCCGGAGCCGGGGCTGCAAAAGGAATTTATTTCATCCTTAAGTTACCATACCATCGACCGGCGGTCAATCGAAGGGTCCGAAACCCTGCCTGCCGGCAGTCCATCCCATCCAGTTGTCCAGGAGTCAGCCAGGGAAGCCGCCAAGGCGAAAGGAGGGAGAACCCGTGCCCCTGCAGGCGATGCTGGAGCCGGCCCGCCCCCTGCTCGACGCCCTCTACGACGGCGTCGTGGCTGCGGACCGGGACGGGATCGTGGTCTACGTCAACCGGGCCAACCAGCGAATCACCGGCCTTTCCGCCGAAGAGGTGGTGGGCCGGCCGGTCCGGGACGTCGTGCCCGGGTCCCACCTCCTCGATGTGCTGGCCACGGGTCGGGAACTGGTGGGGGTCCGCACCCGGGTCCGGGACCGGGAGGTCATCTCCAATATCGTCCCCATCTTCCACGACGGCCGGCTGGTCGGAGCCGTCTCGGTCTTCCGGGACATCACCGAGGTCCTCGCCCTCTCCCGGCAACTGGAGGAGGCCCGGAACACCATCGACCTCCTGCGCTCGGCGACCAGCCCCGGGCCCCTGGCGGAAGGAGAGGTTCTCATCGGCCGGAACCCCCTGGCCCAGCGGGCCTTCGCCGCCGCCCGGAAGGCCGCCAGGGTGGACTTGCCGGTGCTGATCGAGGGGGAGAGCGGCACCGGCAAGGAGGTGATGGCCCGGTACATCCACCGGCTCAGCCCCCGCCGGGACGGGCCCTTCATCCCGGTCAACTGCGCGGCGATCCCGCCCAGCCTTCTGGAGAGCGAGCTCTTCGGCCACGAGGAGGGAGCTTTCACCGGCGCCCGCCGGGGCGGCCGGGCCGGGCTCTTTGAGATGGCCGACGGCGGCACCCTGTTCCTCGACGAGATCGGCGACCTGGAACTGGGGCTCCAGGCCAAGCTTCTCCGGGCCCTGGAGAGCGGCGAGATCCGCCGGGTGGGCGGCACCCGCACCCGGAAGGTCCAGGTCCGGATCATCTCCGCCACCAACCGCAACCTCTATGACCTGGTGCGGCAGAAGCAGTTCCGGGAGGACCTGTACTACCGGCTCCGGGTGATCCGGATCGTCATCCCACCCCTCCGGGAGCGGCGGGAAGACCTGATGCTCTTCCTTGAGCACGCCCGGGACCGGGCCTGCCGGCGCCTGGGCCGGCCGCCGGTCCGGTTCTCCCGCCAGGCCCTGCGGGCGCTGCTGGCCTATCCCTTCCCGGGGAACATGCGGGAGTTGCAGAACCTTGTGGAGCAGGCGGTGGTGATGGACGAGGACGGCACCATCGACCTGGACGACCTGCCCCCGGAGGTCTTCGCCCAGGAGAACGGCTCCGGCCTCGAGCTTCGGTTCCCCCTGGGCTTCCCCACCCTGGCGGAGGTGGAGCGGGCCCTTCTGGAAGCGGGGCTCCGGCGGTTCGCCACCCGGTCCGAATTGGCCGCCCATCTGGGGGTGGGCCGGGCCACCCTCTACCGGAAGCTGGCCCAATACGGCCTGGATCAACCGGGCCGGAGCTAGGCCGGAGTTTGTCTCGTTCTGATACACCCTGGGCGGGCCCGTGTATCGGGTTGAGATGGTCGGCCCCATGGCCGGCGGCCACCCGGCCGGTCCGATGGGAGCCGCGTGGCTGGCATGGGTTTTGCACAACATATGTGGGGCGGAACCGGGCAACAACCTGGAAGGAGGTCCTCGACCATGCCACGCGGCGAACCCTTCAAGATCAAGATGGTCGAACCGATCCGGCTCATCCCCCGGGAGGAGCGGGAGGCTGCGATCCGGCGGGCCGGTCTGAACATCTTCGCCCTCCGGTCCAGCGAGGTCTACATCGACCTCCTGACGGACTCGGGCACCGGTGCCATGAGCCAGGAGCAGTGGGCGGCAATGATGCGGGGCGACGAAGCCTACGCCGGCGCGGCGAGCTACTTCCGGCTCCGGGACACGGTGGAGGCCATTACCGGTTACCCGTACGTGCTCCCCACCCATCAGGGCCGGGGCGCCGAGCGGGTGGTCCTGCCCAACCTCATCACCCGTCCGGGGATGTACGTCCTGAGCAACATGTTCTTTGACACCACCCGGGCCCACGTCCAGCTCGCGGGCGGCCGGCCGGTGGACCTGGTGGTCCCGGAGGCGGCGGACACCGAGACCGAATATCCCTTCAAGGGCAATATGGACCTGGACCGGCTGGAGGCCTTCATCCAGGAGCACGGTCCCGAGAACATCGCCTGCATCGTCATGACCGTGACCAACAACTCCGCGGGCGGCCAGCCGGTCTCCATGGCCAACATCCGGGCCACCAGCGAGATCGCCCGCCGGCACGGGATTCTGCTGCTCTTCGATGCAGCCCGGTACGCGGAGAACTGCTGGTTCATCAAGCAGCGGGAGCCCGGCTACGCCGACAAGAGCCCCCGGGAGATCGCCCGGGAGATGTTCTCCTACGGCGACGGCATGATGATGAGCGCCAAGAAGGACGGCCTGGTGAACATCGGCGGCCTGGTGGCGTGCCGGGACCAGGAACTGTACGAGAAGGTGGGGGGCCTCCTGGTGCCCTACGAGGGCTTCCTCACCTACGGGGGCCTTGCCGGCCGGGACATGGAGGCCATGGCCGTGGGCCTCACGGAAGCCCTGGACGCCGACTACCTGGCCCACCGGATCGGCCAGGTGGAGTACCTGGGCCGGCTCCTCCGGGACGCCGGGGTGCCCATCCAGTGGCCGGTGGGCGGCCACGCGGTCTTCGTCGACGCCAAGAAGTTCCTCCCCCACATCCCGCCAGACCAGTTCCCCGGCCACGCCCTGACCGTCGAGACCTACATCGAGGGCGGCGTCCGGGGCGTGGAGGTCGGCTCCCTGATGATCGGCCGGGATCCGGAGACCGGCGAGCAACTTCCCAGCCCCTTTGAGTTCATGCGGCTGGCGATCCCCCGCCGGGTCTACACCAGCCGGCACATGGAGGACGTGGCCGAGACCATCATTCGGGTCTACCAGCGCCGGGAGAAGGTCCGGGGCGTCCGGTTCACCTACGAGCCCAAGGTGCTCCGGCACTTCACCGCCCGGTTCGAGTTTGTCGACTAGCAACGAGCGCCTGGGTACCCTCGACCGAAACCTGCGCACCCCCGGGCGGGCCGCCGCCCGCCCGGGAGTGCCGCAAACAGGCCAACAGCCGTGGCCAGAAGGAGGCTGCGCACCATGGAAGAGCGGGACCAGTGGCGATCCCGGGCCGGCTTCATCTTCTCCACCGTGGGCGCCGCGGTGGGCCTGGGCAACTTCTGGCGGTTCCCCTTCATGGCGTACGAGAACGGCGGCGGCGCATTCCTGCTGCCGTACTTCGTGGCCTTGCTCACCGCCGGCGTGCCCCTGATGATCCTGGAGTTCGGCTACGGCCACAAGATGCGGACCGCCGCCATCACCGCCTTCGGGAAGATCTCGAAGCGGTGGGAATGGATCGGCTGGTGGCAGATCATGATCCCGATCGTGGTGGTCACGTACTACAGCGTGATCATCGGCTGGGCACTGAACTACCTGATCTACTCCTTTACCCAGGCCTGGGGGGCCGATCCGGGGGCCTTCTTCGGCGGCAAGTTCCTGGGGGTCTCCGAGGGCCCGTGGGACTTCCAGGGGATCCGCTGGCACCTCCTGGTCGCCGCCGCCATCGTCTGGTGGGTCAACTATTACTACTCGGTCCGGGGCATCTCCAAAGGGATCGAGGTAGCCTGTAAGTGGATGACCCCCATGCTGGCGGTGCTGATGGTCATCTTTGCGATCCGGGGCCTCACCCTCCCCGGGGCCGCCTACGGTCTCAACGTCTTCCTCAAGCCGGATTTCTCCAAGATCCTGAACCCCCAGGTCTGGGTCGCAGCCTACAGCCAGGTCTTCTTCTCCACCACCCTCGCGGTGGGGGTGATGATCGCCTACGCCAGCTACCTGCCCCGAAAGTCGGACCTGGTAAACAACGCCTTCATCACCGTCTTCTCCAATTCCAGCTTCGACTTCCTGGCAGGGCTGGCGGTCTTCAGCGTCCTGGGGTACATCGCCACCACCACCGGGGTGCCCTTCGAGGAGATCGCGGTGAGTGGCGCGGGCATCGCCTTCGTCGCCTTCCCCAAGGGCATCAGCCTGCTGCCCATGCCCTTCTGGGGCCAGGTGATCTTCGCTCTGATGTTCTTCTCGGCCCTGCTGGTGGCGGGAATCTCCTCCAGCCTGTCCATGTTTGAATCCTTCGCCTCGGCGATCATCGACCGCACCGGCACCGAGCGGAAGAAACTGCTGCGCATCTTTGCCCTCATCGGGTTCCTCTTCAGCAGCCTCTACACCACCGGCGCCGGGGTCCACATCCTGGACATCGTCGACCACTTCGTGGGCAGCTACGGCATCGCGGTGCTGGGCTTCCTGGAGGCCATCGTCCTCGGCTGGATCTACGGCGCCGAGAAGGTCCGGGAGTACGTCAACCCGCTTTCGGACTTCCCCGTAGGCCGCTGGTGGGACGTGCTAGTCAAGTACGTGACGCCGGCGCTCCTGGGCTACAACATCCTGAGCAACCTCATCGGCGAGTTCCGCCAGCCCTACGGCGGCTACCCCATGAGCGCCATCCTGGTCTTTGGCTGGGGTGTGGCCCTGGGCATGCTGGCCGCTGCCATCTACCTGAGCCGCCGGCCGGGCCAGGCAGCCGCCTACGGGGAAACGAAGGGGGACTAGCGCGATGGAACAGGGCCTGCTGCCAAGCGCTGCCGCCATGCTGGCTTTCGGCCTGATTCTCCTTTACGGGGGGCTCACCCTGTTCATCACCATCGCCCTGCGGAAGGAGAAGCAGAAAGCCGGCCGGGGCGAGTAATACCGGGGGCCGTCCGACCGAAGGGGAGGACCACAGCACCGGGAGCGCCCACCCTTCCCCTGCCGGGGGAAGGGTGGGCGCTTCCCGCGGAGGTTCTGTGATTGGCGGTTCTGTGATCGGCGGCGCGGCTCGGCAAGGGTGCCGCCGGGGAAGTGAGAACCTTGCCTGCAAGAGAGGAAACTGGGCCCCCGAGGGGGAACCTCATTACCGAAGCCCTGTGGCAATGGGAGTGGAAGCCCTCGATGGTAGAACGCACCTTCACCCTGACCCATGCCGCCGGACTCCATGCCCGGCCGGCAGCGCTCCTGGTTCAGACGGTCCAGCGGTTCCCTGGCACGGAAGTCCTGATCCGCAAGGGCGACCGGGAGGTCAGCGCCCGGAGCCTGCTGTCGGTCCTCTCCCTGGGGGCCAGCCAGGGGGACACCATCACCGTCCGCTGCGAGGGCCCCCAGGCGGAGGAAGCCATGGCCGCCATCGCCCAGCTCGTGGAGGGCGGCTTCGATGGCTGAGCGGGTCCTGCGGGGAGTGGCTGCCGCCGCCGGCCTGGCCCTGGGCCCGGTCTGGGTCCACCAGGGGGACGCCCCCGCTCCCGCCGCCTCCTCCGCCGCCGGGGATCCCGGGGCGGAGCGGCGCCGCTTTCAGGAAGCGGTGGCCGCGGTGGACCGGGACCTGGAGCGGCTCCAGGCCGGTGCCGACCCCCAGGCCCGGGAGATCCTCGGCGCCCACCGGCTGATGCTCGCGGACCCCGAGCTTCACAATCTGGTGGAGGCCGGCATCGCCCGGGGCCTGGGAGCCGAGGCCGCGGTCCAGGAAGCGACGGAGCAGCTCGCGGCCCTGCTGGCAGGGCTTGACGACCCCTACCTCCGGGAGCGGGCCGCGGACGTCCGGGACGTGGGCCGCCGGCTGGTGGCGGCCCTGGCCGGCCGGGCGGTGGGGCTCAGGCTTGAGGCCCCCGCGGTGGTGGTGGCCCGGGACCTGGCGCCCACCGACACCATCGGGGTGGACCGGCGGCTCCTCCTGGGGATCGTCACGGAGCAGGGCGGCCCCACCTCCCACACCGCGATCCTGGCCCGGTCCTGGGGCATCCCCGCGGTGGTGGGAGTCCCGGGCGTCCTGGAGCAGGTGCAGGACGGGATGACCGTGGCGGTGGATGGGGACGCGGGCGCGGTGGTGCTGGAGCCGGCCCCCGAGACCGTGCAGCGGCTGGAGGAGCGGCTCCGGGCCCAGGCGGAGGCCCGGGCCCGGGAGCAGGCGGAGGCCGGGCTGCCCGCGGAGACCCCCGACGGCCGGCGGGTGGAACTGGCGGGCAACGCCAAGGTCCCCGGGGACGTGGCCGCGGCGGTGGAGCGGGGCGCGGAGGCCATTGGCCTTTTGCGCAGCGAGTTCCTCTTCATGGGCCGCAGCGCCCCGCCCGACGAGGAAGAGCAGTACCAGGCCTACGCCGAGGCCCTGCGCCTCGCCGGCGGCCGGCGGGTGATCATCCGCACCCTGGACATCGGCGGAGACAAGGGGGTCCCGTACCTGGGGCTGCCCCGGGAGGAGAACCCCTTCCTCGGGGTCCGGGCCCTCCGGCTCTGCTTCCGCCGGCCCGACCTCTTCCAGACCCAGCTCCGGGCCCTGCTCCGGGCCGGGGTCCACGGCCGGCTGGCGGTCATGTTCCCCATGGTCAGCACCCTGGATGACCTGCGCCAGGCCCGAGCGGCCCTGGAAGAGGCCCGGGCGGCCCTGGCCGCCGCGGGGATTCCCCACGCCCTCGCGCCAGAGGTCGGGATCATGATCGAGGTGCCCTCGGCCGCGCTCATCGCCCACCACCTGGCCCGGGAGGTGGACTTCTTCAGCATCGGCACCAACGACCTGGTCCAGTACACCCTCGCGGTGGACCGGGGACATCCGGAACTCACCGGCCTCTACCAGCCCAGCCACCCGGCGGTGCTGCGGCTCATCGACGAGGTGGTTCGGGCCGCCCACGGCGCCGGGAAGTGGGTCGGGGTCTGCGGCGAGATGGCCGGCGACCCCCTGGGGGCCCTCCTCCTCCTGGGGCTCGGGGTGGACGAACTGAGCATGTCGCCCCCCGCCCTGCCCGCGGTGCGGCGGCTGGTCCGGGCAGTTCCTTTCCGGGAGGCCGAGGCCCTGGCCCGGCAGGCCCTGGCCTGCAGCACCGCGGCGGAAGTCGAGGCCCTGGTCCGGCCGGTGCTGGAGCGGGTGGCGGCGGGGTGAGGCTGAAGCCAGGGGCCCCTCCGGGGTTCTCCCCGGAGGGGCCCTGCGCGCCGTCGGCCAACCCCGGTCAACCCCCCTGCCGCCTCGCTGCCGCGCCGCTGCACCCGGTACCGGCCGCTGCCGCCGGCGCTGGCAGGTACACCCAGTACTGGCTGCTGCCGCCGGCACTGGCCGGGGCACCCGGTACTGGCCGCTGCTGCCGGCGCTGGCCGGTGCAGCCGGCGCGGGCCGCGGCAGCGGGCCCGGGCGCCGGCGAACCTGCAGTTCAGCAGGATTTTGCACCCAGTTCAAGAAACTTTCATGTCAGAATTCCACCAATCGGTGGCCGTTTGTCTCATATCGCCCACGGGTTACACGTTGAACGGGCGATACCCGTGGGCGGAGGTTACACGTTGGGCAAAGGGGGTCGATGAACATGAACGGGGCCCGGGATCCCGGCCTGATGCGGGAGTTCGCCGTCCTGCTGCCTGGCATGGGCCACATCTACGCCGGACACTGGTTTCCGGGGATCTTGTTCCTCCTCCTCGACGCGGTGGCCGCCGCCCTCATGTTCGTCGGCGTCGCCGAGGGCCATTCGGTGTTTCTGTACGGCCTGGTGGGCTATGTCCTCACCTGGGTGCTGAACCTCTTGTTCTTGCCCAAGGTCGGTGCAGCCGAAGGGCACACCCCCAGCGAGGTCCGACAGGTCCAATAGTCGCTGGCCCGGGCAGCGGGATATCCCGTGCCCGGGCCAGTGGCTGTTTCGAGGCCTCCCGTCCGACTCCTCCCGTCCGGCGCCCCGGGGCCCCTGCCGTCAGGGTCCCGCTGGCGCCCGGTCCAGCCAGATGGCGACCCGGCTGCCCCTGGGCAGGAGGGTCCCCGGCGCCGGATCCTGTCGGACCACCGCCCCGCCCCCCTGGGCCGCCATCTCGAGGCCGAGGGCCGCGAGGAGGTCCCCCGCTTCCCGCAGGGTGAGGCCGGTGAGGTCGGGCACCGGGACCGGCCCGTCGGCGGGCAGGGGCGCCGCCCGGAGCACCACCTGGGACCCCGGGGCCAGGGGCGTGCCGGGGGCCGGCTCCTGGGCAGTCACCACGGGACCGCTCCCTTCCACCGCCGGCACCAGGCCGGATCGCTCCAGTTCTGCCTTGGCCCGGTCGACGGGCCGGAGGGTGAGTTCCGGCACCGGCACCTGCCCGGGGGGATCCCCCGCGGGCGGCGGGTCTTCCGGGCCCTCCGCCGGGCTCCCCGGCGCAGGCGGGATGCCCAGGTGGATCAGGATCTTCCCGATGATCCGGCCAAAGAGGGGCGCGGCCACCTGGCCGCCCATGGTCATCCGCTCCGCCTGGGGCTCGTCCAGGA
>QGUP01000046.1 GCA_003242505.1 Bacillota bacterium | reverse complement strand
TACCCCGGCACTCCGGGGCGGGGGGTGAAGCCCATCGTCCACCGGCAGTATGCCGGCGGGCCGATCCACCTCCCCGCCGGCCCGGTGCTGAGCCCGGAGGACCAGCCGGCGCTTCTGCAGTGCGTGGGGCACGATCTGATCACCTCCGACGGCTCCACCCTCCTGGGCGCGGACGACAAGGCCGGGGTGGCGGAGATCATGGAGGTCCTCTGCCGGCTCCTCCGGAATCCCGACTGGCCCCGGGGCGACCTGCGGGTGGCCTTCACCCCCGACGAGGAGACGGGCCGGGGGATCCGGCACTTCGACGTGGCCGGCTTTGGCGCGGTGGCCGCGTACACCTTCGACGGCAGCGGCCTCGGTGAGGTGGAGTGCGAGAACTTCAACGCCCTGAACCTCCGGGTGACCATCGCCGGTCGGAGCGCCCACACCGGCACCGCCCGGGGGAAGATGATCAACGCCCTCCACCTGGCCGCGGAGTTCATCGGGGCGATCCCGGCCCACATGCGGCCGGAGACCACCTCGGGCTACGAGGGCTTCATCCACCCCGACGAGATCAAGGGGAACGTGGAGGAGGTCTCCTTCACGGTCCTGCTCCGGGACTTTACCGACGAGGGTCTTGCCCAGAAGCGGGCCATCGTCGAGGGGCTCCTGGCAGGCCTGGAGCAGCGCTACCCCGGCTGCCGGACCCGGGTGGAGGTGACCGGCGGCTACCGGAATATGAAGCCGGTGCTGGACCGGCACCCCCGGGTGGTGGAGCTGGCCCTCCGGGCGGTGCGGGAGGCGGGGCTGGAGCCGGTGCAGAAGCCCATCCGGGGCGGTACCGACGGGGCGGTGCTGACGGAGATGGGGCTGCCGACCCCCAACCTCTTCACCGGCGGTATGAACTACCACAGCCGCACCGAGTGGATCTCGGTCCAGTGGATGGAGAAGGCGGTGGAGGTGGGCCTTCGGCTGGTGGCCCTCTGGGCCCGGGAGGGCGCCGCCCCACCGGGCGCCTGATGGAGTGCCGCCCGACGGCGCCGGATGGGGCGCCGCCGGGCGAAGTGCCTGACCATCGACCCAGGCGAGCCGCAGGAGGCGATGCCCGATGACACTCCAGGAGCCGGACCGGCTGTGGCTCCTCACCACCACCGCGGCCTACCCCGCCCTGTACCGGGCGGAACTGGTCGGGGTGCCGGAGGCGATGCTGCGCTGGAAGCCCTCGGCCCGGGAGTGGTCCCTGGCCGAGGTGATGGCCCACCTGGCGGACACCGAGGAGGAGTACGTGACCCGGCGGGTCCTGCCCATCCTCCGGGAGGACCGGCCTGCCATCGCCGGCTTCGACCAGGACGCCTGGGCGGTGGAGCGCCGGTACAACGACCAGGACCCCATGCAGAACCTGGCCCGGTTCGCCCGGTGGAACGCCGAACTGGTGCGGATCCTCTGGACCCTGGAGGAGGCGGAGTGGCAGCGGGTGGGCATCCACTCGGAGCGGGGGCCGGTCACCCTGGCGGACCTGGTGGCCACCCTCGCCCGGCACCACGCCAGCCACCTGAACCAGATGCGCCGGGTGAAGCTCCAGTACCTCTCCCGGGCCTGAGGGGCGGCGGGATCCAACCCGGCGAAAGTTCGGAGGTGTCGGCGAGGGCAGCGGATGTTATAATCCTTGTTAAAATCCGAACAGCGGAGGCGTACCGAGCGATGCTGAGCCAGCGAGCCCGTGCCCTCGCGCCCTCGCCCACCATGGCCATCGACGCCCGGGCCAAGGAACTCCTGAGCCAGGGGGTGGACGTGGTCAACTTCAGCGTCGGCGAGCCGGACTTCGACACCCCGGAGACGGCCAAGACCGGTGGGATCGAGGCCATCCGGTCCGGCTTCACCAAGTACACCCCCGCCGCCGGCACCCTGGAGCTGCGCCGGGCGGTGGCGAAAAAGCTCCGGGAGGAGAACAGCCTGGAGTACGCCCCGGAGGAGATCGTCCTCTCCAACGGGGCCAAGCAGGCCCTCTACAACGCCTACATGGTCCTCCTCGACCCCGGCGACGAGGTGATCCTCCAGGCGCCCTACTGGGTGAGCTACCCCGAGATGATCCGGCTGGCCGGCGGGGTGCCGGTGGTGGTGGAGACCGACGAGTCCACGGGCTTCAAGATGACTCCCGAGATGATCCGGGAAAAGCTCACCCCCCGGACCAGGGCCATCAACCTGAACAACCCGTCCAACCCCACCGGGGCCGTATACACCGAGGAAGAACTCAAGGCCATCGCGGAGATAGCGGTGGAGCGGAACCTCGTCGTCATCTCCGACGAGGTCTACGAAAAGCTGGTCTACGACGGGGTCCGGTTTGTCAGCGTCGCCGCCCTGGACCCGGAGGTCAAGCGCCGGACCGTCACCGTCAACGGCTTCTCCAAGGCCTATGCGATGACCGGTTGGCGGCTGGGGTACGCTGCGGCGGAGCGGCCCATTGCCAGGGCGATGGCCGACCTCCAGAGCCAGACCACCTCCGGCCCGTCCTCCATCACCCAGAAGGCGGCCCTGGCCGCGCTCCAGGGGGACCAGGGCTTCCTGGAGGAGATGCGCCGGGAGTTCGACCGGCGGCGGCTCTACATGCTGGAGCGGCTGCGGTCGATGCCCGGGATCCGGGTGGACGTGGTGCCCCAGGGGGCCTTCTACCTCTTCCCCAACGTCTCCGGCCTCTTTGGCGCTACCATCCGGGGCCGGCGGATCGCCTCGAGCGACGACCTGGCCATGGTGCTCCTGGAGGAGGCGAAAGTCGCGGCGGTGCCCGGGACTGGCTTTGGCGCGCCGAACTACCTCCGGTTCTCCTACGCGACCTCCATGGAGCGGATCCGGGAAGGGATGGACCGGATGGCGGCCCTGCTCAAGGAGGCGGTGTGAGTTCGTCCCGCGAGGGAAAACCGCCCGGAAGAGAGAAGTTCCTGAAGGCGAAGTAACTGCGTGGGCGAGAAGGGGAGGGTGGCGGCCCTCCCCTTCCCGGCGCGAAGGGATGGCGTAGGGGAATGAATTTTCAGGGTCAAAGGGTCGCCGTGGTGGGGCTGGGGAAGAGCAACCTCCCCTTGATCCGGTGGCTGCGCCGGAAGGGGGCGGAGGTGGTGGCCTGTGACCGGCTGGAGGCCGATGAGCTCGGGGACCGGATCGCCGAGCTCCGGGAGCTGGGGGTCCGGGAGTTCCACCTGGGGGCGGGGTATCTGGACCGGCTCCCCGAGTTCCGGATCATCTGCCTGACCCCGGGGATTCCCAAACACCTGCCGCCCATCCAGGCGGCCCGAGCCCGGGGCGCCTGGATCACCGGCGAGATCCCCCTGGTCCTCGCCCTCTGCCGGGCGCTGGTGGTGGGCATCACCGGCAGCGCCGGCAAGACCACCACCACCACCCTGGTGGGGGAGATCCTGAAGGCCTCGGGCCGGCAGGTCTACGTCGGCGGGAACATCGGCACCCCCCTGATCGAACAGGTGGAGAGCCTGCCCCCAGATGCGGTGGTGGTGCTGGAACTCTCCAGTTTCCAGCTTCAGCTCGCGACCCACAGCCCCCGGGTGGCGGTGCTGACCAACATCAGCCCCAACCACCTGGATGTCCACGCCTCGATGGAAGAGTACGTGGAGGCCAAGAAGAACATCTACCGGTACCAGGGACCCGACGGCCGGGTGGTGATCAACGCCGACCATCCGGGCACCGTCCCCCTGATCCCGGAGGTGGAGGAACGGGCGGTCCGGTTCAGCCTCCGGGGGGACCCCGGCGGCCGCATGGCGGCATTCCTCGAGGACGGCAACCTGGTCTGGCGGGTGGAGAACCACCGGCAGCCGGTCCTCCGCCGGGAGGAGCTGCCCCTCCTGGGCGATCACAACGTGGCCAACGCCCTGGCGGCCCTGGCCGCGTCGTTCCTTGCCGGCGGGACCTTCCACGCCGCCCGGCAGGTCCTCACCCGGTTCCAGGGGGTGGAGCACCGGCTGGAGCCGGTCCGGGTCCTGGACGGGGTGCGGTACATCAACGACTCCAAGGCGACAGCCCCGGTGGAGACCCTGGCCGCCCTGGCGGCCATCCGGGACCCCATCGTGCTCATCGCCGGCGGCTCGGACAAGGGGGTGCCCTTTGACGACCTGGCCGCGGCCCTGGTGGGGAGCCAGGTCCACACCTTGATCCTGACCGGGGCCACCGCCGGGAAGATCCGCCGGGCGGTAGAGGCCGCGGCCGCCGTCCGGGGGGTGGCCCCGCCCCGGCTGGTGGAGGCCCCGGACATGGCCGCCGCGGTCCAGGCCGCCCGGGCCGCGGCCCGGCCCGGGGACGTGGTCCTCCTCTCCCCGGCCTGCGCCTCCTTCGACCGGTACCGCAGCTTCGAGGAGCGGGGGCGGCACTTCAAGGAACTGGTCATGGCCCTGGAGTGAGGGCGGGCCCGGCGATGTGAAGGAACGGCCCGGGGTGTGAAAGGCCGGCCCGGGGTGCCCCAGGAGGTGAGCGCCGTGGAGCCCGTCACCATCGCCCTGGTGGACGCCAACGCCTTTTACGCCAGCTGTATCGTGGCGGCCAACCCGGCCCTCCGGGGCCGGCCCCTGGTGGTGGCCGGCGACCCGTCCAGCCGGCACGGCATCGTCCTGGCTGCCAGCTACGAAGCCCGGCGGGCAGCCCGGGGGCCGATCCGGGCCGGCATGCCCCTGGGGCAGGCCCTGCGGCTTTTGCCCCGGGACACGGTGGTGGTGCCGCCGAACTTCCCCCTCTACGTGGAAAAGAGCCGGCAGATGTTCGCCATCATGCGCCGGTTCACCCCGGTGGTGGAGCCGGCCTCCATCGACGAGGGGTGGATGGACTGGACCGGGTGCCTCCACCTCTTCGGCGGCGATCCGGTGGCGATGGCGGTGAAGCTGAAGGAGGCGATCCGCCGGGAGGTGGGGATCACCGTCTCCGTCGGCATCGCCTGGAGCAAGGTGACCGCGAAGATGGCCGCCGAGCTGGAAAAGCCCGACGGCCTCACCCTCCTCACCCCCCGGGACTGGGAGGCCCGGGTCTGGCCCCTGCCGGTGGGGGAGCTCTACGGCGTGGGCAGCCGGACGGTGCCCAAGCTCGAGGCCCTGGGGATCCGGACCATCGGGGACCTGGCCCGGGCGGATCCGGCCCTCCTCCGGGCCCGGTTCGGCGCCTTCGGGGTCTACATGCACCTGGCGGCCAATGGCCGGGACGGCGGCCGGGTCGACCCCCAGGCCCACGACGAGGCCAAGTCCATCGGCCACTCCCTCACCCTGCCGGTGGACTTCCGGGAGCGGGATGAGCAGAAGGCGGTGCTCCTCTCCCTGGCGGACCAGGTCGGGCGCCGGCTCCGCCGGGCCGGGTACCTGGCCCGGACGGTCCAGATCACCATCCGGGACACGGCCTTCCGGACCATCACCCGGTCCCGAACCCTGGCCGCGCCCACCGACGAGACCGAGCGGATCTACGCCACCGCGTGCGAGCTTCTGGAGGCCCACTGGCCCCCGGGGCGGCCCGTGCGGCTCCTGGGGGTGGCGGCCCAGCAGCTCGTCCCCGCCGCCGGGTACAGGGCCCAGCTGACCCTCTTTGACGACCCGGCCGCGGTGGAGCGGCGGCGCCGGGTGGACCGGGCCGCGGACCTGCTCCGGGACCGGTTCGGGGAGGAGGCGGTGATCCGGGCCGGCCAGCTCCTCAGCCAGATCGGCCGGCGGGTGCTGGACAAGAAGCTCCACGGGACCTCCCTGCAGAAAGACCACCTGCGCCGGGAGTAGGGGCGGTTCGCACGGGAGTAGCGGCGGCGGTTCGCAGAGGTAAGGGGCCCTGGTGCCGGGAGCACCAGGGCCCTTACCCAAACCACCCTGAGCGTTAGATTTGCGAACCGGCTTTGGCGTTCGAAACCCTGCGAAGGGCTTCTTCGACGGAAAGGCCAGACAGCTCCTTGACCGCACCCAAGGATTCCCAGTAGGAGTCGGCCGGCGTCAGGCGGTTGTCCCTTCCAACCTGGAACCGACCGTAAGGCGGTCCTGCGAGAGCTGAGCCATCCGCATCCTTCAAGAAGAAGAGGTAAGTCGCGCCGATTTGGATCACAGGGTCGTGCTCAAGCTGATACGCGGTACCTTTGCGCATGCCACCGGCTTGATGGACGGTTACTGTATCTCCCGGGCGAATTCCCGCTCCTTTGAGGATGGTCGTGACCCTCACCGAGTAACCAGTGAGAGTGGGCGGATCTTCCCCCGGAACATAGGGCCTCGGCTGAAGACCGGCCTTTGGATGATCCGCCGGGGGCGGGTCCTGAGCATGGTCTTCTGAAGCAGTCGAAGCCGTGAGGTCTGTGGCTGCCGTAACCACACCGACTACGATGGTGGAGTGTGATTCAGCGAATTCCCTGAGAGACTTCGCTTCTGCGATCGGCCACCGAGCAAAACCAATGATCTGTACCTGCGGTTGGTCCGTTGCCAGTTTCGTGGGAACACCTTGCTGCACATCGAGAGAAGGATCAATGCCTGTTTGTGTGCATGCCACAACACCGAGTGCTGCAAAGCCCGTTAATAGGGCGACGGGTAGCTTTCGTAACACCCTCTATCTCTCCAGTTCGGGTCGTCGTAGGCGTGGTTCACGCCGCATACATCCCAATCGGTCGGGCTGTTGAGCAGATTTTGGTCCAGACAATCATAGTCCATCACTGAAGCGGGAACCGTCGATGTGCCACAAGTGTGGTCACCTGGGCCATCATGGGCTAGCACAATAGCGTGGCCAAGTTCATGAGACGCCGTAGCTTCACGCTGAAATGCCGTTCCATAGAGTGACCCACTGTGTGCATCGTTATCCAGCAGGACGGCAGCGTACCACCAGGTGTTCGGGCGGGAGTGATTAGCGTCGCAATCACCGTACGATGTGAGATTGCACTCGTGATAGGGTTCTTCGAACAGGTAGGTGACCCCGAGGGCATTCAAGGTCGTTAAGGTTCGGCCAAAGTGCGATGTCGAATAGTTGGTGACTATTATGTGCACGTCGTGCCAATCCGCGGGGGTCGTGTCCCCGATGGTGACCGTTGTGGGAGCCTTGTTCCACTTGCTGATCGCATTCGATATAGGCGTTGACCACTTCGTAGCGAACGATGGGTCCTCGTAATGGCGATGCCGGATAAGGACATCCAGGTCACATAGCTGCCACTGTCCGCAACTTGCTGATACCACCGGTCCCGCCAGATGCTCTTGACCGGGTGCGCAATCCCATATTGTGAGCCAAGACCGTGGGCGCCTGTGAATACAGTAGCAGAAGTGAGATACCTAGAAGTGGTCCAACTATTAGAGCACATCTCTTGATGCCGTGCGTTATGAGCCCGTTGTGCACTTGCCCTTCCCTCCTTGGACGCTAATCGGGGGTAGTACGTTTCAAGAACCGAGACCTATTCATCTGTCCAATGGAATCACCTCCTGTAACTGGCTATGTCCTTTACTTTGTGACGGCCGCTCTCGGTCCTACTGTTAAAACAGCAGTAGCCTGGGCCGCCAGATACGCCTATAGGCCGGACCTATGTCCGGCCCCATAGCCTGCTGGAACATCTCCCCAGTCTCCATTTCCACTGTTCACCCCCGTCAGTAGTCTCTCAGACAAATCTTACCAGGATTGGGGGTGAACATCACTCCAAACAAGGTGTCTCTTGGTGTCTGTTGGTGTCGAGGCCCAGGGCAGCCACCGCCCACTGCACCAGAGGTGGATGAAGCGCCGCTTCCTGCTGCCGGCCCTGGCCATGTACCGGCCTGCACCTCGGGTGCGGATGAGGGAGACGGCCCGGGCTGCCGCCTCTGGCGAAGGGAGTGAACCAGCGGACTGGTCGGCCGTCACCAGGCGAGAGGACCCCAAAGGGAAAGTGTACCGTCCGGGCGGACGGTGCACCTGCTGCGTTCTAAGGATCTCCTGGCTGGCTCCATCGGCCGGGCCCGTCACTGGGCGGCCGCGGCCGGACCCTCCTGGATTCCTTGCCCCTCTCCTGCCATGTCTCCGTCTGCCCCGACCGGCATGGCCGCCGCCAGGGCCCGGTCCGGCCGGACCAGCCCCGCCCCCTGCTCCGCCGGGCTAAGGCCCGGGAGGGGTTCGGCGGTGGCCCGCAGCCGGTCCCGCACCTCCCCTGGGGTGAGCCCTGGCTCCGCCGCCAGCAGCAGGGCGGCGGCGCCGGCCACGTGGGCCGCGGCCATGGAGGTGCCCGAGAGGGAGCGGAGCCGGCCTCCGGGCCAGAGAGACACGATTCCGGTCCCTGGGGCCGCCAGGTCCACCTCCGGTCCCCGGCTGGAGGACCGGGCCAGGGTGTCCCGGGGGTCGGTCGCGGTGACAGCCAGGACGTGGGGGTACCGGGCGGGGAAGTCCACCGGCCGCCCGGCCCCGCCGTTTCCCGCCGCGGCCACCAGGACCGCCCCCAGGGCCGTCAGGGCTTCCACCGCCCGGGCCAGGGCGGGGGAGGAGGCCGGTTGGCCGAAGGACATGTTGATGACTTGCATGCCGTAGTCGGCGCACCACTGGAGGGCCTGCAGGAGGTCGACCAGGGCGGCGCTCCCGTCCCGGTCAAAAGCCTTGACCACGTAGAGGTCTGCCCCGGGGGCCACCCCGACGACACCGGCGGCGTTGTCCGCAGCGGCCACGATGCCCGCGACGTGGGTGCCGTGGCCGTTGTCGTCGCCGGGGGGCTCCCCCGGGGCCAGGATGTTGACGCCGCCCCGGACCCGGGGGGCGAGGTCCGGGTGGGTCCAATCGGCCCCGGTGTCGATCACCGCCACCCGCACCCCCTGGCCGCGGCTCCGCTGCCAGGCCCGGGGGAGACCGATCCGCCTCAGGCCCCAGGGCAGCCCTTGGTCCAGCGCACCCGGGCCCGGGGCAGGCTAGGCCCGGGGGAGGGGTAGCCGGAGGTCCGGTTCAAGGGCCTGGACCGCCGGATGGCCCGTCAGGGCGGCCACGGCCGCCGGCCCCGGGCAGGTGCAGGCCAGGCCGTGGACCAGGGGCAGCGGGCAGAGGACCTCGGCGCCGCAGCAGAGGGCCGCTTCCAGCCCGGAGGCGAGGCTGGCTTCCGGGCGGAGCAGCACCACGTGGCGGGCAAGGCCGGCGGCACGGCGCGAGCGCAGCCGTCTCACCCTCCTCGCTCCTTTCCCGTAGAATGGGGTGCAGCCTATCAGGGAAAGGGAGTCGAGCGGAGCGATGGCCATCTCGTGGACACATACCATCGAGGAGCGGCTCAGCCGCCTCGAGCGGCGGCAGGAGCGGCTACTGGCAAAGCTGGCTGCCCTGGCGGACGCCCTCCGGCAGCAGCAGCCGCCCGGCACCGGGGCTGCGCAGGCCGGCCCGGCGGCCGGAGCCGGAGACACCCAACCAGGGGCTTCCCGGCCCTCCCCATCCCCTGCCGGAGGCGCTCCGGGCCCCACCGCCCGCCACGGACCCCAGGCCGGCCCTGGCAGAGGGCAGGGGAGCGCCGCCGGAGCGCCGTCCGCCCGGGCGCCAGGGGACCGATCTCCTGGGGCCGCACCCATGGCCGGTGGGCAGGTGGGGAGCCTGGGCATGTGGCAGCCGCCCCCGGAGGCGTCGATGCCGGACCACCGGGCTGAGGTCCTGCGGCGGGTCGACGAGCTCGCCGCGGCGGGCCAGACCGTCTCCGCCGCCACCCAGCGGCTCCAGGGCATGTGCGACCTCCTGGGCCACTGCGTCTACGTGGCGGTGGATCCCCAGGCTGCGGCCCAGCGGCTCCCGGCC